>JAKACS010000621.1 GCA_021821235.1 Bacillota bacterium | reverse complement strand
CAGGGGGTTGATTTCACCTGAAGAGTGCCCGTTGTTTGCAAAAGCATGCAGCCCAATGAAGCCGGTCGGCCCATGCATGGTTTCGACAGAAGGATCTTGTGCCGCTCATTATCAATATATGAGGGAGAGTTTTTAATGGAGAAGTTTATCAGCCTGGCGCATGGGGATGGCGGAGAATTAAGCCATCGTCTTATCCGTGACCTATTCATTGAAGCTTTCGGTGAAAAGGACAAAGCAATGCTTGATGCGGCAATACTCAATATTGCCTGCGGAAAAATGGCTGTCACAACAGACTCCTTTGTGATTAAGCCTATTTTTTTTCCAGGGGGGTCAATTGGAAAATTAGCAGTCGCCGGTACGGTGAACGACTTGGCCGTAAGCGGCGCAACACCCGCCTATTTAACCTGCGGCTTTGTAATCGAGGAAGGCTTCCCTGTAGCCGATTTAAAGCAAGTTGTAAACGATATGGCCAAGGAAGCTAAAAAAACCGGGGTTTCAATTGTTGCGGGAGACACAAAGGTAGTTGAAAGAGGCAGTGCTGACGGTCTATACATTAATACAACAGGTATTGGCGTGTTCGAACCGAACAAGGGCTGCAGCTACGAATTTTCCGAAGGAGACGCAATCATTGTTTCTGGCACAATTGGCGATCACGGTATCGCCGTTTTGGCGGCACGGGGGGAATTAGGAATTTCTGCCCCAATTAATAGTGATTGTGCTTCGTTAAACGGTATGGTTGGCGAAGTTTTGTCGCAAACGAGTGGGGTAAGAATTATGCGAGATCCGACTAGAGGCGGTCTTGTAACAACACTCGTGGAGATTGCTGAAGATTTTCAGTTAACCTTACAGCTAAAAGAATTGTCGATACCTGTCCGAAGCGAGGTTCAAGGGGCATGCGATCTTCTAGGTTTTGATCCTCTTTATCTGGCAAATGAAGGAAAGGTCATTTTGATTGTTGCAGATTCGGAAAAGGAAAAAGTCTTGGAAATCTTGAAGCGATTTCCGGAAGGCCGCGATGCAGCCGTTATTGGCACTGTAATCGACAAACAAAAAGGCCGTCTTTTGCTGGAGACACCGCTTGGTTCGAGAAGAATGTTGACAAGATTAACAGGACCCATGTTACCGAGAATTTGCTAAGGAGAGTAAAATTTGTAAATAAGAGTGGGCAAGTGTAAAGGGCACAAGAACGGCAAGAAAATTTCTGAAATTTTTTTACCATCTCCGCATATTTAGACACATTTCGGGGTAAAACTCATGTATAATAAAATCAAACGGGTATAAAAGAGGATTGATAATTTGTTGTTTAAAAGCCTGGAGTTCAAAAATGCTGTTGGACAGAAGGTTAAAGTTGTGGAAATCCCTGTATTGGAGGAAGGTAATCCTTATAAATTCATGATCCATGTCCGTTTACAGACGTTTATCACGTCCATTTATGGGGAAATGCAGGCAAAAAAAGTGTATTCTTTTAAAGAGTATTTAAAAAGAGTTTTAAAATGGCGCGATTATCAAGAAATTTATAAAGCCGATCAGTTGAAAAATAATGCATAACGCAATAGAGCTTCGATATTCGAAGCTCTTTTTTTGGTGCTGCGATTTGTTTTGAATCAATTTTCTCGTGTTATAATAACATTAGTAATAGAGAGCAGGTGATAAGATGAAAAAGACATTCACCCTTCTAATTGCTCTGACGTTCCTTTTAAGTTCATGCAGTCAAGCAGGATCCTTCCAGCTACATGCGGAAAAGAAAGCTGCAGCCAAAGAGTACCGGCCGATCCCAGCTGACTTTTTTCCAAGGAAGTTAACGGTTGTATCTGTTGGAGACTCCTTGACCGAGGGAGTCGGCGATAGCACAAATCAAGGCGGATATTTACCCTATTTAAAAAAGATGCTTGAGAAAGATAAAGGGGTTAAGGAAGCTGTTTTTTACAATTACGGTGTAAAAGGAAATCAGACAACAGACCTGTTAAAACGGCTCCAGTCCCCCACCTTAAGCGGGGCAATTCAAAACGCTGATATGGTAATCCTAACGATCGGTGGAAATGATATCATGCAAGTTGTGAGGGATAATATCTCCAATCTGCAAATTTCCGCGTTTACGAAGGAAAAAGAAGTTTACATCAGTCATTTAACCAGGATATTCGATGACATATTAGCAGAAAATCCCCATGCATCCATTGTCTTGGTTGGCCTTTACAATCCGTTTGAGAAATGGTTTTCAAATGTGGAAGAGATGAATCAAATTGTCGACGATTGGAATAAAGCGGGCCAAACGGTTGTGGCAAATTATTCAAATGCATACTTTGTTTCCATTGAAGATTTATTTATAAAAACAAACGAAAATCTGTTTTATACAGATAATTTTCATCCAAATGATAAAGGGTATCAGCTGATTGCACAAAGGCTGCATGAATCGCTTGAGGAACGTGCAATACCGGATCTTGAAAAGAGATCGTATATGGTAATCAAAGAGGGGAATTTCTAGTGACGAAAAATAAATGGAAGAAGGGATTTTTTCTTATACTGGGAATTGACCTTCTGGTTGTACTCATTCTTTTATTTTTGGTAATTGCGCCAGGAACCAATAATAGTGAAAACCAACTATCGAAAAAACCTATAGGCGAAAATGTATCTTTTTACATTCAATCAAATAAAGAGGATTTAAACAAACTAATCAATTTTTACTTAAAAAAACAAGCAGCTGATGCCCCGATTGATTATCAAATCAAGCTGGCGGATGAGGTGGAACTATACGGGACTCTGCCGTTTTTTAGTGAGCAATTGAACATGAAACTAACATTTGAACCCGAGGCCCTGAAAAATGGCGACTTGGTTTTAAGGCAAAAGTCAATTTCGATTGGAAATCTCCAATTGCCGGCTGCTTACGTTTTGCAATTTATCAGTGAAAACTACAAGCTTCCAAAAGGTGTTGAGATCAGGCCGAACGATAAATTAATTTATATGAATATGGATCAGTTCAAGCTAAAGAGCAATGCAAAGGTGAAAGTGAATAAGTTTGATTTGAAAAAGGACGATATCGCGTTTACGCTGCTTGTTCCAATAAAATA
>JAKACS010000620.1 GCA_021821235.1 Bacillota bacterium | reverse complement strand
GGGGCTTGCACACAATGGGATTGTTCTTAATTATTTTAGTGATTATCGTATTTTTGTCAGCAATATTTACCGCAGGGTATAATGACAAACCGGGAGTACCAAAAAAGCCATCTTGATCCGTATCCAAAAAGCCTCAGCACAAAAGGCTGTAATACAATCGGCAGCCTTTTGTGCTGAGGGAAACACAGTCCTCGAATTAATGTAAATCCAATTTATTTTTCTGAACAAAGTCCTTCATATACATTCTTGATTTTTTCTCAAGCATTCCGGCAATCTGATCTGTCCAGCGATCTTTACGGGCACCGCCTGTCCGCGTTTCATAATAGCTTGAGGTCATCTGATTGTATTCCTCCAGTTGATTGAGCAAACGTGCTTCATCCTGCTCGTACTCATTTTCATGGTAAACATGTGCAAACGGCAGACGCGGCTTTTTATCCGTTATTTTATCCGGATAGCCAACTGCCATACCAAAAAGCGGGATAACGTGTTCCGGTGTCTTCAACAGTTTTTTCACTTCTTCAAGATTGTTGCGAATTCCACCGATATAACAGATTCCAAGACCGATTGACTCTGCGGCCGCTGCCGCATTTTGCGCTGCTAATGCAGCATCAATGAGCGCCGCCATAAATTTTTCGGTGCTCTCAATTGATGGAAGAACATCTTTGTTTTCCATCTGACCAACTAGCTCATGGCGATGAAGATCGGCACAAAAGACGAATAAATGGCCATTGTTGGCAACATACGCTTGCCCACGTGCAATTTCAGCCAATTTTTGTTTCTTTTCCTTGTCCGTGATTCCGATAATGGTGTAGGCTTGAATATAGCTTGAGGTGGACGCTGACTGTGCACAAGTTACAATCGTTTTGATCTGCTCATCGGTTAATGGTTTATCCTGAAAATGGCGGATCGACCGGTGATTGAGCAATGTCGCAATCACATCATTCATAAAAAATCTTCCTTTCCTTTTTTCTACTACCATTTAAACAAATACTTCTCCAAAAAACAAAAAAAGCGCCCCCTGTTGTTGTAGTATCAACAATATGAGTGCGTTTTTCTTGCTCATAGGTACCGGGTTCCGGGTTCGAGAGCCTTTTCGGGCGTTATAAACCGTTCATAGTGACCGGTTTCCCTGTTCAACAGCTTTTTCGGGCGTTATAAATCCTAACGAGTCGGACCCAGTTTGTTTAAACCGGGATAGTTCTGCTGCCTTAGTGCCTCATAAACAAGAATCGCTGCGGTGTTTGACAAATTTAGCGAACGAACATGGTCATTCATCGGAATTCTTAACGACGTTTCCTTGTTTTTTTCAATGACATCTTTTGGCAGCCCGGACGTTTCCCGGCCGAAAACGAAATAATAATCTTTATTGACATCACTGTAATCAAAGCTTGTATGCGGCTTTTGGCCAAACTTTGTTAAATAAAAAAATTTGCCGCCTTGATTTTTTTCAAAAAATTCATCAAGTGAATCATAATAAACAATTTTCACAAACTCCCAATAATCAAGACCAGCCCGTTTTAACATCTTATCCTCTGTCGAAAATCCAAGCGGCCGAATTAAATGAAGGATTGTATCTGTTGCCGCACACGTCCTTGCAATATTTCCCGTGTTAGCCGGAATCTCTGGCTGAAATAAGACTACATGGTTTGCCACATTTTTCACCCCATCAACAAAAAAACTCTATTTGCAATTATACCACTCTTGCTTTTGCCTGCAAGACGTTTACTGACCGTCATAAATAGCAAAAAATTTATACTTAATATTCGGTGTGTAGGCCGATGAATCTTCGTAAGCCCAATACCGCATCCGACTGTTATACGTATGGGCATTCACGAGCGGCATCCCATATGCATCCTTCCCTGTTACAATCGTATTGTGATCAAAGCGGCCATCCCCTTGAAAATCATAGCAAATCACATCACCTAACGATAATTGTTCAGGGCTTGACACTTCCCTTGCCCGCAACCCGACTCTGGAGTTAGACAAGTAAAGCCTTAATGCGTTTGCTACCGCCCAGCTGTAGCTCCAATTATGATCCTTTAACCACCATCCTTTTGAACGATTTGGATAGCCGTTCATCGGTGCCCCTCCTTCATGCAGGCATTGGGAGATAAAATTGGTGCAATCGACATCAAACTTTTTATAGGCGGGGTTGTAACTATTCCACCAGCGCTCCGCATATTGAACCGCCTTTAGACGATTATACTGATAACTTAGCCGCTCTTCGCCGCTGCTTTCTGCAAAAACAGGAATATCTTCTGGCGGCCTACGGTTGGCAAATGGATTTATTTCTTCATCCGAAATTAATTCATCCTTGCAAAATCGTCCAACCCTTTTTTCAATTTCCTCCTCCATATACAAATGGTCCTTTTGCTTTATCAAATATTGAAAATGAACCTCATATTTCGCTTTCGTGAACTCACCATCAACTATCTCTTCCAACGTCTTTCCTGTTGCAGTTACTTTGACAATTTCTGCCGATCGCTTCGCAAGTAACTCTTTCTTTTTTTCCGCCTTTGGATAGAAAGAAAAATCGAGCCGGCGTGATTCAGATACAAACTGATTGATCCTTTTTTCAAATATATCATGCAATTGCTCGCGCATGTTGATCACCCCTCTTATTTGTTCTCTATAACTATGAATATGCGAGGTGAAGCAAAAAAGGAGCGAATACCCATTATCCGCTCCTTTTTTGCTGCTGAAATAAATTTTTTCACTTCAAAAAATACAAGCCTTTTTCAATTTCTGCTTTTGTTTCGCTGTCTTGTTCCCTTTCACTCGCTTCAATCAAGGCATTTAGCGCCATATCCCCACCGATTTTGCCAAGTGCCCAAGCGGCCGTTCCACGCATAACCGGCCGGGAGTCATTCTGCAGAACATCAATTAGCTCAGGGACAGCTGTTTCATCTTTAAAATGTGCGAGCGCAACAATCGCGTTTCGCTGAATCGGCTTTTTGCCGCGCCATGATCCTGCAAGCATGCCAAATTTTTCTTTAAACTCCCGATTGCTTATTTTTAAAAGCGGTGTTAATTTTGGCTTTACAATCTCGGGGTCGGGCTCCATTTCCGCGTGAAA
>JAKACS010000619.1 GCA_021821235.1 Bacillota bacterium | reverse complement strand
GAACTGGTAATTATCATTGATTTTTTCCAGTACTCTCGTTCACATTTTAGTAAAATAACATCCATCAACTCGTCTGTTTCTAGTGCTATACTTTTTGTATGTTAAAACTTTCACATATTAGATAATTAGTACAAAAAGACGGGTGAGCAATATGGATCAAAAAAAGGTTATCATCATAGGCGGTGGAATTACTGGGCTAACTGCTGCGTATTATCTCCAAAAGAAAGCAAGGGAAGAAGAGCTGCCGATCGAAGTTAAATTGATCGAGGCTAGCGGCCGTCTTGGCGGGGTTATCCGTACTGAGACGAGGGATGGTTTTGTCATTGAAAGAGGTCCTGATTCAATCATTGCCCGAAAAAAAAGTGCGTTGAGGTTGATTGAAGAAGTAGGTCTCCAGGATAAAATCATCTCGAATACGGCGGGGAGATCTTATATTTACGCAAGGGGCAGGCTGCACACCATGCCTGAGGGGTCGTTCATGGGAATTCCCACAAAAGTCACCCCGTTTGCGTTGTCCGGGTTATTTTCCCCTCTGGGCAAATTACGAGCAGCAGGAGATTTTATTTTGCCAAAAGGGGAACCGAAATCCGATCAGTCATTAGGTGTATTTTTCCGGCGACGGCTCGGAAATGAGGTCGTTGAAAACCTAATAGATCCTTTGTTGTCCGGAATTTATGCAGGCGATATAGACGAGCTGAGCCTGATGGCTTTGTTCCCCAATTTCTATGAAATCGAACAGAAGTATCGCAGCCTAGTGATTGGTTTGAACAAATCGATGCCGAAGCCTCCGAAAACTGCCAAAAAGCCAGGATCGAAAAAAGGGATGTTTATTTCCTTGTCAACCGGTTTGGAGGAATTGGTCCGCCAGGTGGAAAGGCGTCTTGAAAAAGGGTCCGTTTTGAAGGGAAAAGCGGTGAACAAGGTTGAGAGGACAGGATCGACTTATCAAGTCTATCTCGAAACGGGGGAAGTGGAAACGGCAGATAGTGTAGTGATTGCGACAGATCACTTCCACGCCCAGCGGATGTTGTCGGCATATCCATTCATGGAACCGTTTAAACATATGCCAGCCAATTCTGTGGCAAACGTGGCGATGGCATTTCCAAAATCAGCGATCGAGAAGGATATCGACGGAACAGGATTCCTGGTGTCGAGAAACAGTGATTTTCGGATTACTGCCTGTACGTGGACACATAAAAAATGGCCGGGCACATCACCTGACAATATGGCGCTTCTCCGCTGCTATGTCGGCAAACCGGATGACCAGGAAGCGGTCAATCTAACAGATGACCAAATAACCGAATTGGTATTAAGAGATTTGAATAAAACGATGAATATTAAGGCAAAGCCAGAATTCACTATTGTGACCAGGTGGAGAAAAGCGATGCCGCAATATACAGTTGGCCATCTTGAAAGAATCGCAAAGGTGAAAGCGGAGCTTAAACAAGAGCTTCCAGGCATTTTTCTTGCTGGCGGTTCTTATGAAGGTGTTGGGATACCTGGATGCATCGACCAGGCAGAAGCGGCTGTGGGAAATGTGATGGAATACTTTAAGGAATGTTTTTAAGCTGGAGTCTGCATAAGGATTTTTATAAAAAAAGATGCGGCTTCCATATGGGAGCCGCATCTTTGAAAGGGAGCATATCTGTTATTTCTATTCGTTAAACCAGAGTGGATCGTTATTATCGACCTCGCCATTATAGTTAATGACAATCTCTTCGCCTGCGCGAATATCCCGATAGGCATAAAAATCAAAAGTATGTTTGCCAAAATTGATTTCATAGATTGCATTTGGCTCATAGGAATGATTGAACAGCATCCCGTAACCCAACAAGATCGCTGAATGGTTTATACCGTACTCAAATGCATAATCGGCTAACGCGGTTTTCTCGATGTGCACATGCTGATCATTAGGATACGAGAGAACAGGAGCCTCGTGGATCAGATCGCCCTTTGCAATATTTTGAGTGGCAAAAACGCCTCTATTAAACTCGCCATCGCTTATTTCAGAAGTTTTTATTTGAATCACTTTACTCACCTATGGATTATGACTTTCTTTCAGCATGACGGTTATTTGCGATAATTGCAAATTAATTTTGGTATTGGTTGTCCTATGTTCATTGTTTCCCGTTATCTTTTAACGATTTTTGATGGATTATTGATCTTGTATCCAACGGAAACATCTAGCAGCATCGATTCATCTTCGACGTCCTTGCCTTTTGGAAGACTCTTTTTCACAATTTTGCCGTGGAATTCAAGTTCCTGTCCGGGCACGAGTTCGAGTTTTTTCAGTGTTTTGCTGTGTGAACCCCAAGCAAGTCCAATCTCAATTGGTTCTTCCTGATCAATCCGAACATCTTGGAAGACAATAACCTCCTCATTGTCTTCATTAAAGTGATTCCAGCTTAAGGCAAATTGCTTCACCTTTGCTGTAAAAAAGACTTTATCTTCTGGCAGTACCAATTTAGAGGCTGTTTCTTTTTGTGCTTTTATTTCCTTGTTTGCTGCGGGCTTGACGTTTTTTTCCGGTTTAGCCGACGCTTGTGCAGAGGCAATTTCTGCTGTTTCAGAAACGGTTGTCTGTTCCATGCCTCCTGTATCTGCTTTTGGCGCGTTATCAGGCTGTTCTATTATTTCCTTTCCAAAGTTTGAGGATTGCATTTCCTTTAAATATGCAGGGTGGATGCATGTCAGAGTCCCATCAGGAAATTCAACGACAAGCGTATTGTATTCAGCCGTTTCACCGAAAACTTCATACCCCTTTATCTTTACAAGACAATGCTGGTATCTGTCTTTGTACCAAAACTCTTTCTTCGCGCTCAATCCCCATTCCTTTACCTTCTCAAGATATGGAGCTTCTCCCTCAAATGTTTCAAACATGCCTTTAGGCGGGATGTACCGAGACAAAGGAGATTGTTTAGAGGTTGTTGTTGAAATTGCCATTTGTCCACTTCCTTTCAAGTCTATTTTACTCTCCCGGAAAGCAGAAAAAAAGTTTCCTCCCTTGTGATTTTGGTCATTTTCCAATGACACAGAAAAAATAGGGGGAAACCTTGGATAAAATTTTTATTAGATTTCGA
>JAKACS010000618.1 GCA_021821235.1 Bacillota bacterium | reverse complement strand
TTTTGTCCAATAAAAATTGTAATCGAAATTGTTGCCGCAATCATAATAATTGCTGCTAAAAAAACAAGGATTTTGCCCCTTACTTCACCATTCATCCAATTTTTTTCAGATTTTAACAATCTGTCTTTTGCAGGAACCAATTTTTCCATAAAAATAATACACCCCTAAATTACGTCATAATAGGGTAAATGCGAATTTAGCATTTACCCCGTTAATCACAAGCTTATTTATTTATTACTTTTCCAGTAGCATCACGTTCTACTTGCATTTTTGTTACTGGTAAATAACCTTGTTTAGGTAAAATATTCGTTTGTACTTCATCACTAGTCATGTAGTCAAGGAATGCTTTCTCAAGTTCAGTTGGCTCCCCTTTTGTATACATGTGCTCGTAAGCCCAGACAGGGAATTTACCAGACTGAATGTTTTCAGGAGTTGCTTTAACACCATCAATAGATAACGCAGTTACAGAATTATCAGTGAAGTAGGAAAGCGCAAGGTAACCAATTGCTCCAGGAGTTTCGCTAATAATCTTCTTAACCGTGTTAGAAGCATCTTCTGTAATTCCTTCAGCAGGCGTTGCACCGTCAAGAGCAAATTTATTGAATACTGCACGAGTACCAGAAGAATCTGGACGATTTACAAGTGTGATTTTTTGATCTTGTCCGCCAAGATCTTTCCAGTTTGTAATTTTTCCAGTAAATACTTTAATTAAATCAGCTTTTTTGATGTCTTTAATGCCAACTTTAGGGTTAACCGCTGCTGTCATACCAACGACTGCAACTTTATTGTCAACAAGACCGGAGATGTTTTTCTCTTCAGCAAAAACGTCAGAGTTTCCGATTTGAACAGCACCTTGAGCAACCTGTGATAAACCTGTACCAGATCCGCCGCCGTTTACTTGAATGCTGACTTTTGGATTTTTATTCATAAATTGTTCAGCTGCAGCAGACGCAAGTGGTTGTAATGCAGTTGAACCTGAAAGGACAAGTTGACCGGAAAGTTCTTGTTTTTGATCTTTTGTAGCAGTATTATTGTTTCCTGTGTTCTTCTTATCTGTTGAAGTACCGCCTCCGCAAGCAGCCGCAATAACCATGATCGCTGCGATAACCATAAGAAGGCTTAATTTCTTAACACGTTTCATTTCCATAATTCCCCCTACATAATGTGGTTGTTTTGTCCTACATCATTAGCATAATGTTTCAGTGTTAAATGAGTTTTAACGAATTGTAAAGCTTTTGTAAATCTGTGTCGATGTTTTGTAAATCGGGTTTATTTTTTTAACAATTGGGCCCTGCTCCATTAGTGTTTGCAAAATCTCACAAAAAAAATACCTGCCATTATAGACAGGAAAATTTGAAAGCTATTTTATTGTCCTTGTGCCGGCTGCGGCTGAACAGCCGGAGGTGCGCTTTGGTTCATACTGCTTTGGTTCATTCTGCTTTGTTTCAAATCAAAATAGGCTTTAAAAACTTCATTGGCAATCTCTAAATTCACTTTCGTTTTATCGGTAGTTGACCAAGGAGCAACAACCGAAATTGCAATTTCCGGGTTGTCATATGGAGCATAGCCGACAAAAGTCACATTCCATAGCATCGGTCGAACCGGCAGCGGTCCGGCATATAGCGCTTGAGCTGTTCCAGTTTTTCCGGCGATTTTATATTGTTTATTCGTAATTGAACCGTATCCAGTCCCTTGCGGATCATTAACAACCAGTTTCATCCCATCTTGGACACGCTTAATCCATTCATCCTTCATATCAATTTTGTTTAAAATTTTCGGATCAAATTCCTGAATGACTGGTCCAAGTCCATTTGTACGGTAATCCGGTTCACGTATTTCTTTTACGATATGCGGCTGAACACGGTAACCGCCATTTGCAATCGTCGAGACATATTGAAGCAGCTGCAGGGGTGTATACGTATCATATTGGCCGATGGCAAAGTCCAAAACTTTACCTGCATCGCCAGGAATTTGGCCGGCGCCATATCCGCTCTGCTCTCCCGGTAAGTCGATGCCGGTTTTTATCCCTAAGCCAAATTGCGAAAAATTCGTCCTTAATTTGTTTAATGCCGCAACCTTATCAATTCTTAACGGACCATTTGGTACATATGTCTGTTGGCCGCCGATTTTCATTGCCGTTAAAAACATATAGGTGTTTGAAGATCTCTTTAATGCATATAAATCATTTACCAAACCAAAACCTGTTTTGTTCCAGTCTCTTTTAACAGGTGTATCTTTAAATTTCAATGGCTGGGTATAGAGAGAGTCCCCTGGTTTAATCGCACCGGTTTGGTAGCCCGTTAACAAAGTTGCCCCCTTTACAGCCGAACCCATTGAATAAGACGTAATCATATTTCCAAGCGCAAAATCTTGGATCTCGGTTTGATTTGTATTTTGATTTTTAACATATTGTACACCAGACATCGCCAGAACTTCACCAGTTTTAGGATTCATGGCTGATACAAACGCCCGATCCATATAAGGCTGGCCAACTTTTGCTTGAGCCAGTTTATCCCGAACTATCTGATCTACTGCTTTTTGGAAATCAATATCAATTGATAATACAAGGTCTTTCCCGCTTTCACCATTTTTAACAACAGTCGAATTGATCACTTTTCCTGAATTATCAGTTGTATTTCTGACAATTTCTTTTTGTCCTTGAAGAACATTCTCATACTGTGATTCAAGATAACTTTTTCCGACACGATCATTTCGGCTATATCCTTGTGCTAATAGTTGGTCAAGCTGGTCTTTTGGCAGTCCCTCTTTGGAACTTGTCACTTTCCCTAAAATAGTGCTTAGGGGACCATTGCCTTGATTATCTTTATAGATATAATTTCGATCCCAATCCGTAGTTGCATCGACTCCCGGTAAAGAATCCAAATTTTCACTTACAACTGCATATTCCTGATCGGTCACATCTTTATTTTTGATAATTTGAGGTGTTAAAGCTGTTCCGCTTGCCATTTCACGATAGATTGCCAATACCTCAAGTTCGGATTTAGAAAAAGAATTTAATTCGGCATCCGTGATTCTTTCCCTTGTTAAATTATAGATTTCTTTATCATACTCTTTACTGCTTAAA
>JAKACS010000617.1 GCA_021821235.1 Bacillota bacterium | reverse complement strand
TTATGGATCAATCGGGGGAAATTGTGAAGCTGGAACGGCCGGTTATTGACAGAGTCCCTGCAGGTTATACGGATCATTTTCGTGATCCAAAAGTCTGGAAAGAGGGCAATGAATTTTTTGCCGTGATTGGTGCCCAGCGGTTGAATGAAACAGGCTGTGTTGTGCTATATCGTTCAGAAGACTTGCTTCATTGGGCATTTGCCGGCGAAATCAGGACAAGTCTTGAAAATTTCGGCTACATGTGGGAATGTCCGGATTATTTCACATTGCAGGATAAAGGGGTCCTCATTTTTTCACCGCAAGGAATCGAGCCTAAGGGCGATCAATTTGAAAATATTTATCAATCTGGCTATGTACTTGGCAGTCAGCTCGATCCGAACCAATTGTCGTTGTCACACGGACCGTTTTACGAGCTTGACCGCGGGTTTGATTTTTACGCTCCCCAAACAATGGTGAATCCGGATGGCCGGCGGATTTTAGTCGGATGGATGGGACTTCCGGAAATTGAATACCCTACCGATAAAAATGGCTGGGCCCATTGTTTGACATTGCCGCGGGAACTGTCGATTAAAGAGGGGAAATTGATCCAACAGCCGGTCAAAGAACTGCAAACATTGCGGGGACAGCAATATGAAGCGAATGCAGTTCTTGCCGATGAAAGTAGGGGGTTTGCCGGGTTTTCAGGAACTGCCTATGAGTTGATTGCGGAATTTACAGATTTTGATGCAAGCAAATTTGGTATTGAGTTTCGAGTGGGAAAGGACGAGAAAACGGTGGTTCAGTATGATGCTGTTCAGAAAAAGGTCATTCTGGATCGGACGAATTCTGGAGAAGTGGTTGGAGAGGATTACGGAACGGTTCGCAAATGTTCACTTGATGCGCCAGTAATCAAATTCCATTTGTTTGTCGATGTTTCTTCAGTCGAGATTTTTATCAATGACGGCGAAGAAGTATTTACGAGCCGTATTTTTCCAAAAGAAGGCAGCGATGGAATTCGTTTTTTTGCAACAGGCGGAAAGGCGCTGCTTTACGCGACAAAATATGAAATATAAAAAAAGCAACAGTCTCAATTTTTGTAGGGGCTGTTGCTTTTTTTTCGATGAAGGCGGAATTCCGTGGGATGTAGGCGGAAAAAAGGGAAATGAAGGCGGAATTCCGCATAAGCAAGGCGAGAAAAAGCATATAAACGGCGGAATCCGTCTCATTCACGTCGAAAATAAGGTTCTAAATAAACCGACAAAGCTAATATGATTTACTAATCTCCATTTTTTAGACAGACTATTCACTGAAATAAAGGGGCTATGTTATGCACAGGGATCGTATTTTTAAAATGGAAGGAACAAACTTTCCTGGCGCCACGTATTCGGAAGTTGTTTTAGCACCGGCTTATGAAAATGCAAAGCATGTGCTGCTTGAGCCGATGATTGCCATCCATAAAGCCCATCTGATTATGCTGGTTGAACAATCCCTTCTTTCCGAAAAAGAAGCAGCCAGAATTATGGAAGGGATCCGTTCATTGGACATCCAGGCAATTAAAGAGTCCACCTACACCGGCCAATACGAGGATCTGTTCTTTTTGGTTGAAAGCAAGATCATTGAGATTGCGGGTGAAGCAGGGGGGAGCTTGCATCTTGCGCGGAGCCGGAATGATATGGGGGTCGCGATGTATCGAATGGTGCTTCGCCGCAAGCTCCAAAAGGCGTTAAAATCGGTACTTGTTTTTCAAGAAACACTACTGGACACAGCTGAAACATACAAGGATACAGTTGTTTTAGGTCATACCCATACACAGCAAGCGCAGCCAATGGCTTTTTCACATTATGTGCTCGGAATGTACGATGTGGTCCACCGTGACATTAAAAGGCTAAAAGCGGCCTATGAAACTTGCAATACCAGTCCCCTTGGCGCAGCAGCATTAACAACAACCGGATTTCCAATTAATCGCTTGCGGGTAGCTGAGCTGTTAGGCTTTTCCGGCTTGGTGAAAAATGCTTACGACGCGATCGCTGGCGCCGATTATTTGGGTGAAATGGCTGCGGCCATGCAATTGGCGTTTATCAACCTTGGTCGCTTTTCCCAAGATCTCCTTTTATGGAGCACGCAAGAATTTTCAGCGGTAAGGATTGCGGATCCATTTGTGCAAACAAGCTCCATCATGCCGCAAAAGCGCAACCCGGTATCGCTGGAACATATTCGGGCATTGGGCTCAAGCGGTGCAGGAAATGCGCAAACTGTTTTGCAAATGCTGCATAATACGCCGTATGGGGATATCAACGATACAGAGGATGATCTGCAGCCGTATTTATGGAAAGGATTAAGGCTGATTGATCAAATTTTTCGCTTAACAAGTGCGGTTGTTGGAACGCTGGAAGTCAATGAAGAAATGTTGAAAAAAAGGGCGAGAGAAAGCTTTGCCTCTGTAACGGAATTGGCGGATACCCTGTTCCGGGAAACACATATTCCTTTCCGAACCGCCCATGCCATTACATGCAAAGTGGTGAAATTGGCAATAGCCAAAGGGTTGACAGCTGACCAAATCACAACGGCACTTGTCGATGAAGCAGCAGAGTCGATAATTGGCAAACGTTTACATGTATCCGCAGAAGTCATCCGGACAGCAATGGATCCAGAACATTTTATTGAAATTCGCTCGCTTCCCGGAGGCACGGCGCCGAAGGAAATTGAACGGGGAATCGCTGAACGAAAGAAATCCCTAAGAGAAACCATTCATCAATTGGAAAATGAAATCCATCGCGTCAATGACTGTGTGGGACAGCTTGACATACTAACGCAAACATGGGAGCGGGATCAATAAAGAGAAAACCAGCCAATTTTTAAAGGGGGAATTTTACATGAAAAAGAGATTTTTCAGTATCTTTATCGTGATGATGGTCATCAGTATCACCGCTCTTGCCGGGTGCAGCAGCAACGGCAAATCGTCAAGTTCAAATTCAAACGTTACAACCATCACCTATTGGCAATACACATTCCCGGCAAAAGTAACGGAAATCAAGAGTCTCATCAAAAAATTTGAAGCGGAAAATCCAACTATCAAAGTCGTAGCCCAAGATTTCCCGTATGATCAGT
>JAKACS010000616.1 GCA_021821235.1 Bacillota bacterium | reverse complement strand
AAAATCTAATCACTATGGTTTTAGCATTTTTTTGTTAATTCATTGAAAAAGATGTTATTCTAATCAATAAGGATTTTTATTTTTGAGTTATGGCTAATGAAAGTGGTGAAAGTGTTGGACGAACATAAGCTTGAAAAAAATCAGCAAGATAAGGAACAAGAGGAGCAGGCTCCCGCAGGTAAATCGGGGTTCATTCGCATGAAGAAATTTCACTTTATCATGCTGCTCTTTCTAGCTGTTTTCTTATCTGCCGGGATTACCACCTTTGCTCTTGCTTTTGGGAAAGATAAGGTCGTAACAGTCGGCAAAGATCGGACGGAATTTGAAAAGTTATACACCGCGTTTGATACGTTAAAAAACGGCTATTATCAGAAGGTGGACGATAAAAAATTAATTAATGGCGCTATTAATGGGATGGTCGATTCGCTCGGGGATCCTTACTCGGATTATATGAGCAATGATCAGGCGAAAAATTTTAAAAACATGATTTCTTCCTCCTTTGAAGGAATAGGCGCCGAAATCCAGGAGAAAGACGGTCATATCGTCATTGTATCGCCAATTAAAGGGTCTCCTGCGGAAAAAGCGGGTTTAAAACCAAATGACATTTTATTAACCGTTAACGGGAAAAGTTTGCAAGGAATGAATTCAAGTCAAGCCGTTACATTGATTCGCGGGAAAAAGGGGACAAAAGTGGAACTGACGATCCAGCGGCCGGGAACAGAAGCACCGGTAAAAGTCCCTATCATACGCGATGAAATTCCGATTCAAACGGTTTATGGCGATATGGTGGGAGATGGCATTGCAAAAGTTCAAATCACTAGTTTTTCAAGCAATACATCAAAAGAGCTTGTAAAAACATTGAATGATCTTCAGAAAAAAGGGATGAAGGGTCTTGTGCTGGATCTCAGGCAAAACCCGGGGGGACTACTTGATCAAGCAATTGATATTTCCAGTCTGTTTGTCCCAAAAGGTAAAGTGCTGTTTAAAGTAGAGGATCGAAATGGAAAAATAAAAGAGTATACTTCACAAAATGATGGAACGCCTACGATGCCGTTAGTTGTTTTAATCGATAAAGGCAGCGCCAGTGCCTCTGAAATTTTATCAGCAGCTGTAAAAGAATCCGCCGGTGTTCCGCTTGTGGGTGAAAAATCATTTGGCAAAGGAACAGTACAAACAGCACAGGATTTTTCGGATGGTTCCAATCTGAAGTTTACAATGGCAAAATGGCTGACGCCAAATGGCAATTGGATTCACAAAAAAGGAATTATGCCTGATTTTCCAGTGGCACTTCCAGACTATGCATCCTTGCCGATTATGAATCCGGATAAAGAGCAAAAATTGTCGGATTCATCAACAGATATAAAAACAGCTCAAAAAATACTAAAGGCTTTAGGATATGATCCAGGCCGAGATGATGGCTTTTTTGACGCAAAAACGCAAACAGAATTGAGTGCATTCCAAAAAGCACAAAAATTACCTGCAGATGGCGTGTTAAAAGGAGAGACAACACTAAAGCTCATGGATATGCTTCGGGACAAAATTCAAAAAAATGACACTCAGCTTCAAAAAGCAATTGAAGTCTTAAAAACAAGAATGAAATAGGTGGAAGGGCCTGAAGTTTCTGGATCATGTGGAAATTTCAGGCCTTTTTCTTTCTTTTAACGTAATCCGACAGAATTCCCCTTCCTCACGTGTGAAGGGCGAAACCCAATGAGTAGGGAGGGGATGAATATCGGTTAGGCGATAGCCTAAAGGCTTTTTGTTTGCACTTCTTATTATTCAGTCGCATACTGAAATAAAGAGGTGATACAGTGAAACTGGACACAAATAATCATTCAGTATTCAAGCTGAACTACCATCTTGTTATGGTTGTAAAATATCGAAGAAAAGTTATTGACGATACCATCTCAACTAGACTGAAAAGCATATTTGAAGATATTGGGAAAAGTATCATATCACCGTAAAAGAATGGAATCATGATATTGACCACGTTCACGTTCTCCTTACAGCTAAACCTAATACAGAACTATCTAAGTTCATCAATGCCTACAAGAGTGCTAGTTCACGAAAAATCAAAAACGAATTTCCTAAAATAAGACAGAAGCTATGGAAAGAATACTTCTGGTCACAAAGCTATTGTCTGCTAACAGTTGGTGGTACACCATTAGAAATTCTAAAACAGTATATTGAAACTCAAGGACAAAAGGAGGGGTAGGAAATGTTGAAAGCATACAAGTATCGTATCTATCCCAATAAAGAACAACGTATATTTTTTGCGAAAACCTTTGGATGTGTACGTTTCGTGTATAACAAAATGCTTGCTGATAGAATCAGTTCTTATAAAGAATCTCAACAAAGTGTTGATAAATCTATCAAATATCCTACTCCTGCAAAATATAAGGTTGAATTTCCATTTCTAAAGGAAGTAGATAGCCTTGCTTTGGCTAATACCCAAATAAATTTAGATAAGGCTTATGCTAACTTTTTTCGTGATAAGTCAGTAGGATTTCCAAAATTCAAAAGAAAAAAGGATAATCACCGTAGCTACAAGACAAATAACCAAAAGGGAACAGTTTGCATTGAGAACGGTTATATAAAACTGCCAAAATTAAAAACGTTGGTACGAATCAAGCAACATAGACAATTCCAAGGTTTGATTAAGTCTGTAACCATTTCTCAAACACCAACAGGTAAATATTTTGCTTCTGTTTTGGTAGAAGAAAATGAACAGCTATTCCCTAAGATGGATACTAAGGTTGGTATTGATGTTGGCTTGAAAGATTTTGCGATATTATCCAATGGCAAGAAATACGAAAACCCCAAATGGTTGCGAAAAGCTGAAAAAAGATTAGCTTTCTTACAACGTTCTTTATCACGCAAACAAAAAGGGTCTAAGAATCGTAATAAGATTAGATTGCAAGTTGCAAGGCTTCACGAGAAAATTGCTAACCAACGAAATGACTGTCTTCACAAAATCAGTAATGACATCACAAACGAAAACCAAGTCATTGTGATTGAAGACTTGAAGGTGAAGAATATGCAAAAGAATCATAAGTTAGCAAAAGCCATCAGCGAAGTATCTTGGTCTAA
>JAKACS010000615.1 GCA_021821235.1 Bacillota bacterium | reverse complement strand
TCACCAGGTCAGCAAGCGCAGCGCGGTAGCTTTCACTGAACTAGGGGATTGATGACATTTTTTAAAAACACTAAAGTAACTAAATGCGACAACTATATTGACAAACACCGAGTGTAGAAAAACAAATCTTATGAAAGCTTAATCGAAAATGGATTATCAATAGGATAAATTCCAAATTCACTGTGGGGTCAAATAGTGTAGAGAGTTTATTTTCTACTAAATCATAAAAGAGGGAGTTACATGCGTAAAATAATATATTTTGATGAAGGTTCTGCGACAGATATTCTACTAATTGAGCACGGAGGTCAAATTTCATCAATTGATGAGAATAAAGGAACAGTTAGTCTGAAGGGTGAAGCTGGTGCGGGCATATCAGCCGGAGCGAGTAGTGGATTTTTAAATATTGTCAAAGCAGCTTTTAATACAAAATCTTATCGCTTGTATGCGTAAGTACACGATTTTTCTTTTCAACAATAAATTTTTCTAGAAAACAGGTAAAGCGTTGCCTCAAAAGGGTTTCTTGCACTTTTAATCAAACGTTTGATTAGTTCAATCAGTTTTAATCAAACGTTTGATTAAAAAAGCTGTTATTGCCGTCAAATCTGTGATTCATCCTCCTTAGTATCAAAAATATTGTCGACAAGAGGAACTGTAGAAGGCCTCTTGTCAATTTTGCAAAACGGAAGAGAGGCAATGAAGCTCACAGATGATGGACAACTTATCACAACTTCTATTAAGGTTACTTATCGTGGAAAGTTACTTTGCATTAGAATAGCCTCATTAGAGGAAATGCGTTATTCCTCTAATGAATAATACGAGAGAATTTAAAGGGATATACATCAGAATAGCTATTCGCGCAGGAGAAGAAGGCATTACGGCTTTTGTCTAATATAATGGGAGAGGTCAAAAGTGATTCCAAAAAATAATTAGCAAAAAAATATAAAAAAAGTAACACTTGAATTTACAAAAAAATATGCTTTTAGTTTATACTTGTGATATCAAGAGATATTTAATGATATGAGATCAATAAGTTTCACAATTACGTTTTATGGAAACACTTTAATGAAAGTGTTTTTATTTTTAAAAGCGTATAGACAAGTAATACAGGAGGTATTTTATAATGCCTAAGATATCGAGTTTCGCATATTGTGCACCGATCAATCTTGAAAAAGATCAAAATGTATCCATCATTCCTTTAAATATAATACCCATAGAATCTATTCCTGGGAGGTTTTCATTTTCTATTATCTTTTCTATTGTGGGATTTTCAAATAATGAAGATCATTCCGGTTATTTAATTTTTGCTGATCCAAATGGTGCTCCTGTAATTCAAACAGAAAAATATAATCTTGAGAAGGAAGATAAAAGAAAATCACTTCTTTCCGGGGTTTCGATGGGGGTTGATTTTCAAAATGTCCTTTTCGAATGTGAAGGACTTTATAAAACTGAATTATTTTTTGACAATCAAAAAATTGCTGAGTTTGTAATTCCTGTAGGTGTAAGAGAGGAAGTGATTAGTAATGGTTAATACTGCAACTAGTAATAAAGGGGCATATTCACTAAAAAGAGGATTTGCTACCAGAACAATAGCTGTTAGTCTTGGCACTGGCGGCGCATTTGTCTACTCAATTCCATTTGACCCAAAAGAATTGCAGGGTAACATAAAAACGTTTGGGAAGACGGAGCAATCCGCTATTATCATAAAAAAGGCGCCATTGACATATACTGAGCCTGAACCTAATGCGCGAGCCATTGTGATAAATAGTGTATATGAGGGGGTAAAAAGTGAAATGAAATCGAAAAGAATAGAAACCCATTCAAACACAACTGAAGTGGAGTATGGGAATTTCGATTTTCAAGTTTTCCCTTTAAAGAAATTACCAAAGTCATTGGGAAAAGTAGGCGATATGGACGAGTTTTTATCAATTTCACCCCGAAATTTGACTGAAATAGAAACTGCTCATAGCGATATTTTTGTTCCTAGGGATATGCGATAGGGGGCTTGGAGTTGGAATATTCATGGTATGACGTAAGAGATTTAGAAAAGGCAATGGAAATTTCACAAGGAGATATTATTAATTGTGAAGTTCCAGTCATTAAACCAAGTGATGAACCTCCATATTTTGAAGCGTTTCAAGGTTCTATAAAGGGTATAGTAATGACACAGGCTTGTGATTTGGAAAATGGAAAAATTAAAGTAAATGAGATAACACTATGTCCATTGCAGCCATTAGATTTAATTTTGAAAAGCTATATGTTGGAACAAAACAAAAATAATAAGGATTTTAAATATGAAGAACTAAGCAAAAGACAGCAAGAGGTTAAATATAATTATGCTGAAAAGATAAGGCAAGGTAATATTTTAGATTACTATCTACTAAATAAATATGAGTCTATCCAGCATTCTGATCTCAATATGGATTATCAAGTTGTTTCATTGAGACACATGTTTAGGCTTCCAGTTATTTCACTGCAAAAACAACTTGTAGAAAAACCGATAAAAAGACTTCGACTACAGCCTCCTTATAGAGAACACCTATCACATGCGTATACATTTAATTTTTCAAGAATCGGTTTACCATCTGATATTCGAATACCACAAGATATTTAAAAAATCACCCCAATTAGAAGGGATTTAATGATATGCCGAAAATTATTTGAAAAATAATTAAACTTCTCATATGTTATCTGAACCTGTGTGAAGCTTCTTTTTTCTTCTTTGGTTATATATGTGCAACCATTTTGCTACACTTTCTAGATCTATTCCTAGTCGATAGTGCCGAACACGTTAACAGTCTATTATAATTTAAAGAGAATGCTCGAATTTGTCCTAAGTATTTTTTGCTTAAAGTGATAAAAAGAGTATAATAATGATTTAGTAAAAGAAAGAAATGGAGTAGATCAGATGGTTCAATCGATCAATACAAAAGTTGATTTAGTAATTGATGCAACCTCTCATATAGGAATTGCAGATTATGGTAAAATCATGGTCGGAGACAAAGGATTTGAATTCTTCAATCATCGTGATGCCCGCAAGTTTATTCAAATTCCTTGGGAAGAAGTTGATTATGTGATCGCTTCCATCATGTTCAAGGG
>JAKACS010000614.1 GCA_021821235.1 Bacillota bacterium | reverse complement strand
ATGATGCCCGAAAAGAGCGGTTCATGGTGAAAATAGTCACCAAAGCGGGTGGATGATGCCCGAAAAGAGTCGTTCCCGGTGAAAAAGGTCACCAAAGCGAGTGGATGATGCCCGAAAAGAGCGGTTCATGGTGAAAATAGTCACCAAAGCGAGTGGTTGATGCTCGAAAAGATTTTGCAAGTGACAGACATATTTTATTAAAAAAATTATGATTGACGGAAAAAGCACGAAGGTATATATTTAGTGATGTAAACGTTTACGAAAACGTTTTTTCGAAAACGTTTTACTAGACAATAAACGTTATATTTTAAGGGAGGAAAAGACATGAAGAAAAAGTGGTTAGGACTTGCTTCTGCTGTTGTTTTAGGTGCGGGCTTGTTAGCAGGCTGCAGTTCAGGCAATGGCAACAATGCAACGAGCGGTGGAAAAGTGACATTGAAAGTTGGGATGTGGGCATCCAGTCCTGCTGAAAAGAAATTAGTCGATAAACAAATTGCTGCCTTTGAAAAGGCAAATCCAAATATTAAAGTAACGGAACAAGTTATTACAGGTAGCTATTTACAAGCTCTTCAGCCAATGCTGGCATCAAAAACGGCTCCTGATCTTTTTTACGTGGATGCTTCCTATGCGCCTGCACTTGAAGACTCGGGTGTTTTAGCACCGCTTGATGATTATATTAAAAAAGAAAAAGTCGATACGGCTGACTTCGCTCCAGCCGCATTAAATGCATTTAAATGGAACGATAAATTATATGGTTTACCAAAAGATTACAACACGATGGCGCTTGAGTATAATAAAGACTTATTTGCCAAGGCTGGAATTACGGAGCCGCCAAAAACATGGGACGAGCTCATAAAGGATGCAGAGTTACTAAAAGCAAAAGGGATTGCGCCTTTGTCCATGCCAATTGACGTTGCCCGTTATTACCCACTTGTGAAAGACTTTGGCGGCAGCTATTACGACAGTTCAGCAAACAAAGTTACGTTGAATGACAAAGCAAATGAAGCCGGATTGAAATTCTTTATCGATAATATGAAAGCGAAAAATTTAGTTGCTCCAAAGGATTTAGGCGGCGATTGGGCAGGAGTTCCGTTCTCGCAAGGCAAAGTTGCCATGGCTTTAGAAGGGGCTTGGGTGATTCCATTTTTGAAAGAATCTGCACCAAATCTTAAGTACGGGATTGCTGATTACCCAACAGCAAATGGTAAAAGCGTTAACATGACCTATACAGTTAGCTACTCAATGGCGAAATCAACGAAAAACCCGGATGCAGCTGCAAAACTATTATTCTTCTTGACTGGTAAAGAAGCTCAGAAAATGACAGCGGAATCAGGACTTGCAATTCCTGCAAGAGTCAGCCAGCAAGAAGCATTCTTAGGCAAAAACCCAGATTATAAAGCATTTGTTAACGGTGTGAAAGAAGCTGTTCCTTACCAGTTTGGAACATATGGACAAAACTTTGTAGATGCCGTTAATAAGGCAACAGAACAAGGTGTATTGCAAGGCCTAGAGCCATCGAAAGTTTTATCACAAGCCCAACAAACCGTTGAACAGCAATCAAAATAAGCAAAATGTGATGTAACGTAACAAATGCAAACTTCGTCAAAGTTTGCATTTGTTACCCGATTTTGTAAAGAAGGGACAAAAGAAGATGAGTTTAAAAAAACAAAGTCTCTTACGAAGTAAGTTTGATCAGGCAATGACCGGATACCTGTTTCTTTTGCCGGCTCTTGTAGCATTAATGGTCTTCTTGATCGGTCCGATTTTCTATGCTTTTTATATCAGCTTTTTTAAGTTTTCGTTTTTAGATCCGCAAAATGCTAAATTTATCGGCTTTGCCAATTATATTAATTTGTTTAAGGATAAGGAATTTTTACGGGCGTTATGGAATACCTCCCTTTATACGCTTGGTGTTGTGCCGATTCAAACGGCCGTTGCCTTGTTTTTGGCATTGATTGTCAATAACATTCGCGGGAAAACATTTTTTCGCGTAGCCTATTATCTGCCAACCGTTACTTCAACGGTGGCTGTCAGTGTGATTTTCATGTTTATTTTTCAGCCAGACGGAATTTTGAATAAATTCTTGGCGAACTTCGGCATTCATGGCCCAAACTACTTTAATAGCCCGACATTTGCACTGCCGGCGATTATGTTGATGGCCATCTGGTCGAGCGTTGGTCAGTTTATGATTATCTATTTAGCTGGATTGCAAGATATCTCCGAAGAAGTATATGAAGCTGCTGAGCTGGATGGTGCCCGCGGATGGAAATTGCTCTGGTATGTCACGATTCCGTTATTGCGCAGGACCACATTCTTGAATGTCGTTATGTCCATGATTGGAACCTTCCAGGTATTTGACCAAGTTTATGTCATTTCTGGTGGAATGGGCGGACCATTAAACTCTACGCTTTCTGTTGTATTAGATATCTTTAATAAAGGATTTAAGACGATGCAAATGGGCTATGCCTCAGCAATGGCTTTCGTACTGTTTGGTATTATTCTGATATTGACGCTGATCCAAAACTACTTCTTAGGCAGAGAAGAAAAGTAAGGGGGAAGAAAAATGAAAAAGAATCGTATTGCCCTCTACGTGGTAGCAATCTTCTATTCACTATTAACGCTGATTCCATTTTTATGGTCCATTTATACATCATTAAAGCCAACGGATGAAGTTTTTAACTTTTGGACACCGCTGAATAAGTTGAGTTTTCAAAGCTATACAAACATCTTGACAAACTTTCCTTTTGGCAGCTGGTTATTCAACAGTTTGCTTGTAGCCGTAATCGTGACGATTGGGAACCTTTTTGTCAATACATTGGCAGGCTATGCGTTCGCGCGGTTCAAATTTCCGCTGCGTGGCGTTTTGTTCTATGTCTTCCTGGCGATTATGATGATCCCGGGTCAAGTGCTACTCGTTCCGATTTATATGCTGCTGGCTAAACTTGGATGGATCAATACGTATCAAGGCCTAACAATCCCGTTTTTAATGAGCCCGTTTATGATCTTCTTAGCAAGACAATTTTTCCTGGGACTTCCAAAGGAACTAGAAGAAGCAGCGGAGATGGATGGATTGGGAAAATGGGGTGTTTTCTTTAAAATA
>JAKACS010000613.1 GCA_021821235.1 Bacillota bacterium | reverse complement strand
TACGCGGTAAAAATAATCAATATGGGCAATGGAAACCAGCTTAAACAAATTTTTTAAACCTGTTTCATTTTGGGCGAGCAATGTACAATGGTAGGGTCTTGCCCGCTGATATGCCGTCCCCTCCCCTGTGTGCCTGTTTAACTCATCATGGTAATGAATCCCTTTTTCCTCGGCATCTTTCAGCATTTTCACGAGCAAATAGCCTGTTGCTTCTGCATCATAAATCGCCCGGTGATGCTGGGTTAATTCAATATCGAATTTTTTTGTCAGCGTATTTAGGCGGTGGTTCTTCATCTGCGGATAAAGAAAGCGGCCGAGTTCAAGTGTGTCAATTACAGGATTTTTCGCCTTGCCTAAACCAATTTTTTGATAGCCGACATTTAAAAAGCCCATATCAAAGGATGCGTTGTGGGCAACAAGAACGGCATCTTCTGTCCACTTGTAAAATCGCTCTAGCACTTCGGCAACTTCCGGAGCCGTTTGCACCATCTCATCGGTGATTCCGGTTAAATTAATGGTTGTTGCGGAAAGGCGGTGGTGTGGGTTTGCAAATGATTCAAACCGGTCGATTATTTCCCCGCCGCAAACCTTTACCGCCGCAAGCTCAATTATTGTATTATAAACAGCGGAAAGTCCTGTTGTTTCCACGTCAAAAACGACATACGTATCATCGGCGAGCAGACGGTGCGCTTCATTATAGGCGATTGGCACGCCGTCATCAACAAGGTTAGCCTCCACGCCATACAAAATTTTGATGTCGTTCTTTTTCCCTTCGCTATAGGCTTCCGGGAATGATTGGGCAACGGCATGGTCCGTAATCGCGATTGCCTTGTGTCCCCATTTTTTCGCTTGTGCTACCAACTGTTTCACCGGTGTCACTGCATCCATTTGGCTCATTGGGGTATGAAGATGAAGCTCAACCCGCTTTTCATTCTCCGGAGCTGTATCCTTTCGTTCAACCGGTCTTACCTCATTGATATCGTTTGCGATCATAATTAAATCGCGGACAAAGGTGTCATTTTGAATGCTTCCTCTCGCTTTCACCCACATGCCTTTTTTCACGCGCTGGAAACTGGCGGCGTCTTCCTTGTCGCGGGAAAACATTTTTACGATGATCGAGCTCGTATAATCGGTGATTTTAAACGTCAGCAAGCTGCGTCCGCTGCGAAGCTCTTTAATTTCAGCGTCAAAAATATAACCCTGTATCGCAATCCTTCTTTCTTCATCAACAATATCGATCAGACTGCGAATCTCCGTATCCTCTTTAATCGTAAGCCCGATTGAGAGCGGACCTTCAGCTGCTTCGCCGATATGCTCTTTTTCCGCTTCTTTCTTTTGCATTTCAACCATTGCCATAAATCCGCGTTCTTGGTCTTCCTTTAGCTTTGCTTGCAAGAATTTTTCATACTCTTCATTTTTTTCATCTGGTTTGATTTCAGTCTCAATGACCAATGGCGGAAAACCAACATCCTGATAAATAGCAGCAATTACGTTTCCGTATTTTCGCTTAAGTGCCAATCCTTCGGCGTCATTGCGAACCCGAATCAACAGTTTGTTGCCACTTACGGCTGGAAGCTGTTCATTTAACAATTTTAAAAGCGGGGGTGCAATTCCATCAATTTGCTGAACACAGCTATTCCAATATTCCAGAACGATTTCCGGAGTAATCGTCTGGTCTGCAACACGAATGTCATAAGATATCACAGCAATGTGCGAGAACGTTTTTTCAAGCTGCGAAACAAAATGTGCATATACTTGATAGGGCAAGATTCTCTCAAATGTAAAGCGAAAATGCCATTTTGCTTCTTTCTTAGCGACTTGGACGTTTTCCATTTCAGCATTTTGAAAAAAGCCAACAATAGCATCTTCTGTTACCTTGATATGCTGAAGCAAAATTCGGAACTGCTCTCTTTTCTGTGAGGCATCATCAACCATAATTCTCCTCCCATCTTTCGAACTTGCTTTTGTTCCAAAAAACAATTATACCACAAGAGTTTGTCGGTTTCGTGTCGGTTCGACAAGTTCTGCATAGAAAAATAAGGTACCGGAAAACCGGTACCTTATTTTTAAAGCGTATAGAGTAAGCTGGATACTTTTGCAAACAAATCTTCATAATGAACTTCAAAGGTTTCACCTGTTTTGCGAACCTTTACCTCAACTATTCCATCTGAAGCTTTTTTTCCAACTGTAATCCGAAGCGGCAGTCCGATTAAGTCGGAATCGGCAAATTTAACACCTGCTCGTTCATAGCGGTCATCGAACAATACTTCGTACTGTTTTTCAAGTAAATCAGAATAGAGCGATTCCGCAAGCTTAACTTGTTTCTCATCTTTCATATTAACCGCAATCATATGCACTTGGTATGGGGCCAGGTTGGCCGGCCAGACAAGGCCGTTTTCATCATTGTATTGTTCTGCAACAGCAGCAAGTGTCCTCGAGACACCAATTCCGTAGCAGCCCATTATCATTGGCTGCGATTTGCCATTTTCGTCAAGATACGCAGCATTCATGGCCTCGCTATAACGTGTTCCAAGTTTAAATACATGGCCAACTTCAATTCCTTTGGCAAATACAATCGTCCCTTGTCCATCCGGGGATGGGTCGCCCTCTTGAATAAACCGTAAATCGGCGTATTGGCTGACAGTAAAATCGCGTTCCGGTACAACATTGATGTAATGGTAATTTTCCTCATTCGCGCCACATACACCATTCAAAATTGCTTTGATTGCATGATCGGCAACAATTTCGACATTGCTGACACCAATCGGGCCCAGTGAGCCAACCGGGCAGGATAAGATCTCTTTCGTTTTTTCTTGGCTTGCCAGCTCTACCATTCCTGCATTGAATAAATTTTTTAGTTTAATGTCGTTTACTTCATGATCGCCGCGCACAAGCACAAGGACATATTGCTCATCGATTTTAAACAGCAACGATTTGATGCATTGATCCGATGATACTGTTAAAAACTCTGAAACTTCATCAATCGATTTTTTATTCTCAGTTAAAACTTTTTCGAGCTCTTTGGCGGCTTCATCTCGTTTTGTGTATTCCGTGATGACAGGAGCCATTTCGATATTTGCTGCGTAATCAGAAGTGTCGGAATAGGCGAT
>JAKACS010000612.1 GCA_021821235.1 Bacillota bacterium | reverse complement strand
TCAATTTTTTTGCATAAAAGAACAAAAAAAAACGGGATTTTTAAAAAAGAATACTTTTGCCGAAAAAAAATAACGATGCGGAGTATCAAGATGGAGAAATATCATTCTGATTTGAAGAAGGAGAGGAACGTTTTTTATTCGATTTAGCTTGCCAGCGCTAAACGATAACCTCTTTGCAGCACAAAGTGTTGTCAATCCACTGATCAATTTCCTCAGTATACTTTTCAGCAAAAAAATACTCATTCGGGAACACATAAAAAACCTCGCGTAAATACGGCGCATTGATAAACGGCATTAACCATAAGGCCTTTAGCTGAATAACTGAATACGATACCGATTGCAAACGAAATTCCTTTCGCTCCACTCCAACTTCAAAAATGTGTTGCAAAAAAAACTTTTCCTTTGCATAATAGGTGGTCATAATTTCCCTTGAGATTTGCGAATCCATTGACATTTCCCTTAAAACAAAGCTCGCGAGTGAACTGTTGTTACTGAAATAATGAAGAATGCCTTTTGAAATTTGCTTTAAACACGTAACCGCTCCCTCTTGCAGTTGCAAATGCGCATCTTCGATAATGGCAAGATATTGTTCAAAAAACGACGTGAAGCAATATTCAAGCAATCCTTGTTTATTATGGAAATAATAGGAAATATTAGCAGGGTTAACCTTTGCTTTCTTGGCAATATCCCGAATGGAAGTTCCGGAATATCCTCTTGTTTGAAATAAAGAAATGGCCGCCTGGACGATCGCATCTTTCGAATTTTTTTTCATATTGCTCCCTCCGAAAAAAGTCATTCACCTTTTTTTCTGCCTCCTTTAAACATTTCTCGCCTTTCTTTCGGATTCCTCCAAGTTCTTGTCGACAAAGTCTCCCTAAATCCACAATTTTTTGCTAAAATGAGAGACATACTTAAAAGAATCAGGTGAAAATACATGTTTAATGTCGAAGGATATCGTGGAACGCGCGTAGAAAATTATGATCTTGTGAAAAAACAATTGCAGGCACTTGTACATGATGAAACAAATCAAATCGCCAATTTAAGCAATGCCTCAGCCTTATTAAATCAATTTCTTGATCGGATCAACTGGGTTGGATTTTATTTAACTGATACGAATGAGGAGCTTGTTTTAGGACCTTTTCAAGGACTTCCTGCCTGCATCCGAATTCCCTTTGGAAAAGGAGTATGTGGAACAGCTGCAGCAACAAAAACAACGATTCGAGTGGAAGATGTGAATCAGTTTTCCGGCCATATTGCCTGTGACGCAGCATCGCTGTCCGAAATCGTTATCCCCTTGATCAAAAACGGAGAATTGCTTGGTGTATTAGACATCGACTCACCTGAAAAAAACCGTTTCGATGAGGTGGATCAAGAAAAATTAGAGGAATTTGTGGAACTGCTGGTTCAGCATCTTTAAGAAAGCTTAGTAAAGGCACTCGCATTTGCGAATGCCTTTACTTTTTTTACCACCCTCTACTTATTGAGGCTGTTATACATGGGCTTCCAAGGATCGTTCCTCTTGGGTGATAACTTTATTTTTCCCTGTCCGTTTTGCAACGTACAGCGCTTCATCTGCTCTTTTGAACAAAAATTTTGCTGTATCGATTTTATCTTTCGTCCAATAGGATACACCACAAGAAACAGTCACATGCGGATTGGACAATTCAGCCACTTTTTCAACAAGCCTTTTGGCAATTTCCACTCCTGCTGCTAAGGGAACTTTTGGCAAATAAATGGCCAGCTCTTCTCCGCCCCAACGGGCACCGACATCGCTCTCCCGAATATTCGTTATAATGAGATTGGCCACTTGGATCAGCACTTCATCGCCAATCTGATGGCCGTGTGTGTCATTTATCGTTTTAAAATCATCTATATCAATCAGAATAAATGTTCCTTGTTCATCTTCTTTCATGGATCGCTGCATTTTTTCGTCCAAAAAATTACGGGAATGAAGCTTTGTTAAATGATCTGTAATAATCATCCGCTCCAACTCTTCACGAAGCATTGAATTCGTAAAGGCAAGGGTTGAATGATGAATCAGTGATTGCAGCAGCTTAAACGTTTCAAACGAAAAATAATAGGGATCCGGATGCAAAACAATCATAAACCCTTTTAAATTTTCCCCTTGATCCATTGGAACAGCCATTACTGAGCGAAAAGGTGTCACATCATCGGATCGTTGAAGATTTAAATCCCCAATAAACAACGAATCATTTTCTTTTTGAATCTTACTGTCGATAAAATCAATATACCCTTTTGCCTCTTTTGAGCGGAAAAAGGCCGTCGATCCGGGGAGCACTTTTGCTTTTCCCGGTTCGGGGGAAAGCAAGAAAAATCCCACTTCCTTCGCATCAAAGGAACGGATGATTTGCTCTGTCATATACGAAATGGTTTCCGCCAAGCGCAAATTTGAATTCAAGCAATGAGAGGTTTCATTGATGAGTTGCAAATCGGCAATCAATTTTCGCGATTGCTGATAGAGCTGGGCATTTTCAAGGGCACTGCCGGCAGTATGTGCAAGCAGTGTAATAAATTCCACTTCATCCTTTGGAAAAACAACCGTGTTTGGTGCAATGACTTGCAACACACCATAAACTCCCTGCTTTCCTTTCAACGGTGCATATAAAATGGAGCGTCTTTGCAGAAGCGAATCTTCGAATTGGATCATTCCTGTGACGTACGCTTGCATTGCCGCAATATTTTCACTATCGTATTCCAAATCTTTAATAGGAAGCTCACTATGTGTGTGATTGTCTTGGGATAACAATAAATAATAAGAGAATGTCGGGTAGACTTCTTTAAGCGTAAGAATGATTTCTCCTAATAACTCGTCCATATCCATTGAAGAATGAAACTTTTCTGTTACGCGAAATAATTGTTTGTATTTATTCTCTTCATTTACAATTTTCGTCAGGCTCTGAATTTTCCCTAAAAAAGAACTGTATTCTTCCGCAATTTTCCGTAGCAGATCATCATTCACTTGTTTAAGCATGGAGTGCGGCTGGTCTTTTATCGCCATGAACCCTAATCCGCGATTTTTTTTGATTAATTCAATATAAAAATCGTAGTCATCGAAGCCTATACCATCCGGAAAAGGTTTGCGAAGGAATTCAGAA
>JAKACS010000008.1 GCA_021821235.1 Bacillota bacterium | reverse complement strand
AATCCGTGCTAAAGAAATACATAAACGGAACATACTTGATTCTTTATTTAAGTCCGAGCCATTATCACCGGATCCACAGCCCGGTAACAGGGACGGTGGAAAAGAGTTGGACACTTGGCAAAAAATCCTTTCCAGTCAATAAATGGGGACTACAGTATGGCAAAAGCCCGCTTGCGAAAAATTATCGGATGATTACGGAAATCAAAACGGAATACGGTTTTGTTGCCGTCGTGAAGGTCGGAGCCATGTTCGTTAACTCTATCGAAATATCCCATGTGGGTGAAAGTCTCAAAAAGGGGGAAGAAATGGCTTATTTTAGCTTCGGATCAACAGTCATATTACTATTTGAAAAAGAGATTTTTCAACCTGATGCAGCAATTCAGCCACCAGCTGAACTAAAAGTGGGTGAAAAGATCGGCCGTTTTTCAACTCTACACGGTTAACGGGCAAAAGAAAAAGCCCTTAAAGGGGCATGAATATTTAGGAAGAGACTTTAATTTTTGTCATTAAGGAACGGCGGTGGATCTCTGTTTCAATCAGACGGATAAAATCGGCGCTTAGATTGAGTTCTCTTGCTTTAAAGTAGGATTCAATCAGTAATTCATCAGACAGTTTTCGCATATTTGGTGATACCTCCAATTGTAAGTTAGTCGTTCTAACTTATAAATGTTCGACATAAACTAGTAGGTACAAGGTGTGTACCCTTAATCTACCAAAAATAAACGAATAGAACAACCGTTCTCTTATCCACAAGCGTTGGTGGATAACTTGTGATTAATTTGTTTATAAATGAAAAAAAGTAACTTAAATCAAGGGGTACAATGTGAATAAGTTTATCCACAATTGCTGAAACTGCGACGGATTTGTCGAAAAATATTTTTGATTCTATAATATGAAGTAGACTTTCAATGGAAATCTTATTCCTTCATATAGAAATTTGTCGTTTTTTGCATAATTCAACTATCTTTCAGAACAGAATTTCTCTATTCGAAGAATTCTTTGAAACACAGGAGAAAATTGGGTATGATGAATAAAAAGCACAAATAGCTGATTAATAGGTCATGTAACATCTTTTGGAGTTGACTGGTTTCTAAACAAAATATAATGAGGTGTACTCTTTTGCTAAAGTATTTTTTACCGAATGAACATGTTAAAAGCATTTTGGATATTTCGCCTGAACATTTAAAGAGCAAAGGAATCAAAGGGATTATTACGGATTTGGATAATACATTGGTCGAATGGGATCGGCCAAATGCAACGCCGCAATTAATCAAATGGTTTGAAAATATGAAGAACCACAATATCTTGGTGACGGTTGTATCGAATAACCGGGAAAACCGGGTAAAAGCTTTTTCGGATCCATTGAATATTCCTTTTATCTTTCAGGCAAGAAAACCGATGGGGCGGGCATTTCACAAGGCAATTTCCCAAATGAAATTACAAAAAGAAGAGACAGTCGTGATTGGCGATCAGCTCTTAACAGACGTATTGGGTGGAAATCGCAGCGGCTTTCACACGATTCTCGTTGTCCCGGTTGCCCAAACGGACGGATTTGCCACAAGATTAAACCGTTTTGTGGAAAGAAGGATTTTAAATTGGTTCCGAAAAAAAGGAATGATTCAATGGGAGGATTAATTTCGTGACTGGACAAGAATATGTATGTATGGGTTGCGGCGTGAAGATTCAAACAGAAAACCCAAATGAACTGGGGTTTGCACCAGCTTCAGCAGTAGAGAAAGATTTTATAATTTGCCAGCGCTGTTTCCGTCTAAAGCATTATAATGATGTACAAGATGTCAGTTTGACCGATGATGATTTTTTAAAAATTTTAAATGGGATTGGAAAAACGGATGCACTCATTGTGATGATTGTCGATATTTTTGATTTTAACGGTTCCTGGATTCCCGGAATGCACCGGTTCGTTGGTCAAAATCCTATTTTGCTTGTTGGGAACAAAGTCGATTTGTTGCCAAAATCGGTAAACAGAAACAAGCTGATTGCTTGGATGAAACAGCAATCAAAAGAACTTGGGCTCCATGCGGAGGATGTATATCTTGTCAGTGCGGAAAAAGGGCATTTTATCAAAGAAACCGCACTAGCAATTGATGAATACCGCAATGGAAAAGATGTGTATGTTGTTGGCTGTACAAATGTCGGGAAATCAACGTTTATTAACCGAATAATCAAAGAAGTAACCGGTGAAGGGGATGTGATTACAACCTCGCATTTTCCAGGAACAACGTTGGACATTATTCGAATACCCCTTGATGATGGGAAAGTCATGATGGATACACCGGGGATTATTAACCATCATCAGATGGCCCATTTTGTTGCGAAACAGGACTTAAAAATCATTACCCCGAAAAAGGAAATTAAACCAAAAGTTTTTCAATTGAATGAAGGACAGACATTGTTTTTTGGCGGGCTTGCTAGGTTTGACTTTGTCAGCGGCGACAGGCAGTCTTTCGTTTGCTATGTGTCCAATGAACTTCAAATCCATCGGACAAAAATGGAAAATGCTGATACGCTGTATGAAAATCATGTTGGCGAAATGCTCTCACCTCCAGGGCCAGAACGATTGGCTAATTTTCCTAAATTGGAAAAGCAGGAGTTTCTTATAAAGGAAGCGAAAACGGATATTGTTTTTTCAGGTCTTGGTTGGATAACAGTCAATGCCCCCGGGGCAAAGGTGATTGCCTACGCGCCAAAAGGGGTGCAAACATTGGTGCGTAAATCACTGATTTGAAGAGAGAAAAGGAAGGGGGAGAGTGTTTTGAAAAAACTTTATGCCGTTTTGGGTGATCCAATTGCCCATTCCATGTCGCCAGCGATGCATAATGACTTGTTCGGCTATTACCACCTCGAGGCTGAATACCTTCCATTTCAAGTGCATCAGGAAAAATTAGGAGATGCAGTAAACGGATTAAAAGCGCTCGGTGCAGCCGGCTTCAATGTAACTGTGCCGCACAAGAGCAGAATTATGTCATTTCTCGATGATGTCGATGAACTGGCATTATCGATTGGTGCTGTTAATACAGTTGTAAACAAGTCCGGAAAGCTAGTCGGTTATAATACAGACGGATCAGGCTTTATCAAAGGCTTAGAGCCTTTTTTGCCGCAATTGATGAATAAAAAAGTGCTCGTTATCGGGGCTGGCGGTGCAGCTCGTGCCATTTATTTTTCCCTGGCAAAGCTGGGTGGTTTTACAATTGATCTCGCCAACAGGACTGTCCAAAAGGCGGAAAAACTAATCGTAGAATGTCCATTTTCAGCTGTATCCCAGGCTATTTCTCTGGAAGAAGCAGAGGAAAAATTGACAGAATACGATTTGGTTATCCAAACAACTTCGATCGGCATGCATCCAAATCTTTCGGAGCAGCCGCTGCATCTAGGCCGGTTGCGGGAACAAGCAATCGTATGTGATATCATTTACAATCCGCTTTACACACAATTTTTACAGCAAGCAAAGCTGCAGGGGGCTGCCGTTCAAAATGGGATTGAGATGTTTGTCTATCAAGGGGCTCTTGCTTTTGAAAAATGGACAGGAATCGTCCCTGATATTCAACGAATGAAAACGAATGTTTTACAGCAGCTAAGGAGGCGCACTTAATGTTAACAGGTAAACAAAAACGATTTTTACGCTCAAAAGCCCATCATTTAGATCCGATTTTTCAAGTTGGAAAAGGCGGTGTCAATGAGAATATGATCAGGCAGATCGCGGATGCTCTAAAAGCAAGAGAATTACTAAAAATTAGCGTTTTACAAAATTGTGAAGATGATAAAAGCGAAATTGCGGATCAGCTTGTAGCAGGCACAGATGCTGAATTGGTACAAATCATCGGCAATACAATTGTTCTTTATAAAGAATCGGTTGAAAATAAACAAATTATCCTCCCTTAAAGAGACTGGATGTGAAGGAGGTTTGCAGCATGAAAAAAGTCGGGATATTAGGAGGAACATTTGATCCTCCCCATTTCGGGCATCTCTTGATTGCCAATGAGGTATTGTTCGCCTTGAACCTGAACGAAATTTGGTTCATGCCTAATCAAGAACCGCCCCATAAAAAAAAATCTTCTGCTATTGAAAACGAAGACAGGTTTTCGATGCTTGAACTGGCGATTGAAGGAAATGGACAATTCCGGATTGAAACGATTGAATGGCAGCGTAAAGGTCCATCCTATACGTATGAGACGATGCAGTTGTTGAAAGAGCAGCATCCCGATATCCAGTTTTATTTTATTATTGGTGGAGATATGGTTGAATATTTGCCCAAGTGGCATAAAATTGACGAGTTGGTGAAGCATGTTCAGTTTGTCGGTGTTGAAAGACCTTCTTTTCAATGCCGCAGTCCCTACCCTATTATGTTTGTTGATATTCCGGCAGTGGATCTTTCATCGAGCATGATTCGCGAGAGGTTAAGAGTTGGAAGAACCATCCGTTATTTAGTACCGGATGCAGTCATCGGCTATATAAAGGAGAATCACTTATATGAAGCGTGAGGAAGCGTTGGAAATTGTTAAGAAGCAAATGCCGGAGCATCGCTATTTGCATACGCTCGGCGTTATGGAAACAGCTATTGTGTTGGCAAAACAAAATGGGGTAGAAGAAGCAAAGGCAGAGCTTGCCGCTATTTTTCATGATTATGCCAAATATCGTCCAAAAGAGGAAATGAAGGAACTGATTCGCACAAAGGGAATGCCGGCGATTTTGCTTGAATTTAATTCGGAATTGTGGCATGCCCCTGTTGGTGCGTTTCTCGTTGAACAGGAAGTCGGGATAACCGATGAAGTCGTTTTAAATGCGATCCGCTATCACACATCGGGAAGAGTCGGGATGACAAAGCTTGAAAAAGTGATTTATTTAGCGGATTATATCGAGCCAGGCCGGCATTTTCCAGGCGTCGAGGAAGTAAGAGAATTGGCCAAAGACGATTTGGAGCTGGCGTTGATTCAAACGGTTCAAAACACGATCGTATTTTTAATGAAAAAAAACCAGCCGATCTACCCGGATACCTTCTATACCTATAATGATCTCGCGTTAAATTTACAAAAAAAGGACTGATTCAATGGACAATCAACAGTTGTTAAAACTTGCTGTGAAAGCTGCTGACGATAAGCGCGCTGAGGATATTGTTGCCCTTAACATGAAAGGAATTTCTCTAATCGCCGATTATTTTATTATTTGCCACGGAAATTCGGATAAACAGGTGCAAGCGATTGCCAGGGAAATGAAAGAAAAAGTTGAAGAAAACAATTTTGCGGTAAAAAGAATCGAGGGCTTTGATGAAGCAAGATGGATTCTAATCGATATGGGAGATGTTGTCGCCCACGTTTTCCATCGGGATGAGCGCAGTTATTATAATTTAGAGCGTCTTTGGGGTGATGCACCGCAAAAAGACATTCGCGGTGTTTTACAACCGTGAGCTATGAAAGGTTTGCATTTTTATACGATGAATTGATGGCGGATGCTCCTTACGATCAATGGATCGTCTTCACGAAACAAAAGCTGGCCCAATATGGAGTGTTAGGCAAGCATATGCTCGATCTAGCTTGCGGCACAGGGGAATTATCGGTTCGATTTGCAAACGAGGGTTTTGCAGTAACGGGGGTCGATTTATCGGCTGAAATGCTAAGTGTGGCCGAAGGAGAAGCGGAAGATCGCGGCTTGACAATCCCATTATATCAGCAGGACATGGCTGAACTGGAAGGACTCGGGCCATTTGATTTTATCGTTATTTTTTGCGATTCGTTGAATTATTTACCAGACGAGAAACAAGTCCAAAAGACTTTCGCCAGCGTTTTCAGCAGTTTAAAAAAAGGCGGGCTGCTCCTTTTTGATGTTCACTCGATTGAAAAAATTAACAATGGGTTTATTAACGAAACGTTCACTTTGAACGAAGATCATTTGGCATATATTTGGAACAGCTTTTCTGGAGGGTTTCCGTACAGTGTTGAACATGAGTTAAGTTTTTTTGTTTTTGATGAACAGAGTGGCAAATATGACCGCATTGATGAGCTTCATTTCCAACGGACTTTTCCGATTGAAGCTTATTCAAGGTGGTTAAAAGAAGCAGGTTTTGAAAAAATTGAAGTAACCGCCGATTTTAGCGAAACTGCTCCCCAGCCCAAATCGGAGAGACTGTTTTTTAGTGCTGTGAAAGACTAAAAAGCGCTGGAGTTAGATTCAGAAAATAAAAAGCCGTCTTTTTTAAAAAAAGATGGCTTTTTTTATTTTCAGAGAAGGAATTTATTTTAAAAAGGCGAATGTATTATTTAAGAGAATTGCTGTCTTGTTTTTTCCAGATCCTCCGCGAACTTTCGATGGGTTGCCTTAAATACATGCTCGAACATTTCGCCTAATTCTCTTTCAAGAACGTCGATCCCTTCGCCTGTTATTCCGCCTTTTACGCATACTTTCTCCAGCAGTGTTGGCAAAGTATAATGTTCTTGTTTTAATAATTCACCAAAGCCGATGATCATTTCACTAGCCAATTTCGTTGCCACTTCTTTGTCAATTCCCGTTTCGTTTACGGCACCAATGATAAACCGCTGCAGCAAGTAGCTGAAAAACGCTGGTCCACAGCTGACAATATCAGATGCTACCCTTGTTATGTTTTCTTCGATTTCCACAGGGGTTGAAATTTGCTTAAATAAAAAGTCTGTATCTTTTTTCCAATTTTCCCGGCAGTTTTCCCCGTAAGTAATAAGTGAGACGCCGGCAAGAGCCCGGTTTGTGATGCTGGGGATCGCCCGAATAACAGAGCAGGAAAGATGTCTTTCCAGCTGGTCTGTACGAATGGGACTTGTAATAGAAATCAGGCATTTCTCGGCAGTTAAATACGGCTGAATTTGCTGCAAAACCCCAATAACATCCAATGGTTTTACACAAATAAACAACAGCTCGGCATTCGCCGCCACCTCAGCAGCATCTTTGCCAATCTGAATTCCCGGATATTGATTTTTTAGCCTCTGTGCCTTCGAGAGAGTTCTATTTGTAATCATCATGGCAGAAGGGGGTGCTGCATGGCCATCCATGATTGCCTCCACAATAATACTCCCCATATTGCCCGTGCCGATGATCCCGATGTTCATTGTCGCAACCCTCCTTATCACGAACATTCTCTTCTAACATTATGTAGCAGGCTTGCCAATTATACCTTCAGGAAGGATGATTCACATGAAACAATGGCTTTATAATCACAAACTATATTTTGCTGTCCCGGTATTGATCATTTTAGGCGGTGCATATTATTTTTTAAATCAAAAACCGCCAGAATCCAATACACCATTCTCACAATTGGAAAAACAAAGTGTAGCTAAGCTTGAAACAAAGGATCAGGCAGGAAAACCGCAGCCAAGTGCGCAGAAGCAGCCGGAACAAACGAAAACCATTTTCGTAGATGTAAAAGGAGCTGTAAAAAAGCCAGGTGTTTACCAGGCGAGCGAGGAAGATCGAGTTAACGATATCATTGTTCGGGCAGGCGGCTTGGAAGAAACGGCAGATGACAGCCAAGTCAATTTCGCTGCCCGCTTGCAGGATGAGATGGTCATTTACGTTCCAGTAAAAGGAGAAGCCAGTCCGCAGGCTCCGCAGACACCAGCGATTGCTTCTGCTTCATCATCTTCGCAGGCAGTGGGCACAAACAGCGGGCAATCAGGAGGTGGTAAAGTGAATTTAAACAAAGCGGATGAGAGTGCTCTCGAAACACTGCCAGGGGTAGGACCAGCCAAAGCAGCGGCCATTATTGAGTACCGCAAGCAAAATGGATCATTCCAAACCCCAGATGATTTGAAAAAAATAAGCGGAATTGGCGATAAAACGTTTGAGAAGCTTAAAGATTTGATTACCGTTCAATAAAGCACTTTCGATGCGCTTTTTAAACCTTGACCATCTTGTTCGATCAAAAGTACACTAGATAATGGACAAGCAGGATTAAATTAAGGGAGTGTGCTGACAAATGGATCGAATTTCTTGGGATCAATACTTCATGGCGCAAAGCCATTTACTTGCATTAAGAAGCACTTGTACAAGACTTGCCGTCGGTGCCACCATTGTAAGGGACAAGCGGATCATTGCTGGAGGATACAACGGTTCGATTGCCGGAGGAGATCACTGTATTGATAAAGGCTGTTATGTGATCGACCATCATTGCGTGCGAACCATTCATGCAGAGATGAACGCATTGCTGCAATGTGCAAAATTTGGTGTGCCAACTGAAGGGGCAGAAATTTATGTAACGCATTTTCCTTGCCTCCAGTGCACAAAGGCGATTATTCAGGCCGGAATCAACACCGTTTATTATGCAAAAGATTACAAAAATCATCCGTATGCTGTAGAACTCTTTGAACAGGCAAATGTTCAAGTTGAACAGGTAGAATTAAAAGAGCAAGTCATTGATTTCAGACAAATAGCCGAATAGATGAAAGCCGCCGGTTTTCAGCCGGCGGTACATTTAATGAAAGGGAATGATATGAGTGGAAAATATCTTTATTTTTCGATAGCAGGGTTATTGGGGGTTCTTCAATCGTTTTTGCCGTTGTTGCCTTTTCTCCTTCTCACCGTTTTTTATTTCGTGGCTATCTTTTTGCTTAAGAAGTTTTCAAAAAAACAATTGATTGCCATTGTGATCGTATTTTTCCTCTTTATGACTGCTGCAAAAATTCAGGAAACGGAAAACCAAACCAAGTTCGACTCCTCCACCACAGTGTTTTACCTTCAATTTGCCGATAATCCAGTGATAGACGGGGATAAGCTACAAATCCGTGCAAAAGAAATCCGCAACCAAGAGAATCTTCTGTTGCGTTACCAGATAAGATCAGAAGCCGAAAAGAGTATGCTGCAACAGCTTGATGTCTATAGATCGGTATGCAAGGTTTCAGGCAAACTGGAAAAACCGGCGACTGCGAAAAATGAAAATGCCTTCGATTACCGCAAGTATTTAAATGAAAAGCAAATTCATTGGGTCTTAACAACGGAAGAACCTCCTTTGAATCAATGCATCGAAAAAAAGCCTGGCTTGCTTGGGATGTTGAAGGAGATTCGCTTTTCGGGTATTCGCTTTATTGATAACCATTTTCCTAAAAAAATAGCTGCAATAGCTTCTGCACTCATATACGGTGATCGAAGCAGTATAGAGCCAGATCTTTTAGACAGCTATCAAAAAATTGGAATCATTCATTTATTGGCGATTTCCGGCCTCCATGTTTCTCTCTTGATTGCTTCCTTTTATTATTTTGGTCTTCGCATTGGTGTGACAAGGGAATGGATGACCAACATGATTTTAATGATCCTTCCAGCCTATGCTGTTCTCACTGGGGGATCCCCTTCAATCGTTCGCGCAGTGCTAATGATGTTTCTCATCTTGATTGCGGAAAAGTGGAAAAGAAAATTAAGGATCAAACCAGTTGATGCGATTAGCATTGCGTTTGCATTGTATCTCTTTTTTACCCCATCTGTTTTGGTTGACCCAGGATTTCAGCTGTCTTTCTCAGTTAGTTTCGCCATTATCGTGTCAGCTCCATTTATTTTAAAACGATATCATGGCGGTATCTCCACGATGATCGCCGTATCGCTTGTCGCACAAATTGCTGCTCTGCCGATTCTTCTCTATCACTTTTATGAGGTTTCGTTTCTAAGCATTGCAGCCAATTTGCTGTTTATTCCGCTTTATTCTTTTGTATTTCTCCCGGGTGTTTATCTGCTTTTCTTATTACAGCTTGTTCTTGGTTCGGTTCCCAATTGGCTTCTGCAAATTTTCGCCTTTTTATTGGATATTTCCGGTGACCTCGCGAATTTTGTTGCTGAAATCCGTTTTTTTCGCTATACTCCCGGCCGTCCCGGTTTTGGATTGCTTTTTGTTTACCTCTTTACCATCCCCGCCCTTTTCTTTTTTTGGGAAAAAAGCGACTCGAAAAAGAACCGCTATCGATCATGGGCACTTCTACTTTTTTTGCTGACGTTCCAAAATCTCTTGAATCTGTTGAATCCGCTTGGAGAAGTAACCGTTATTGATGTTGGCCAAGGAGACAGCATTCTGATCCATCTTCCTTTTTCTCAGGGGAATTATTTAATTGATACGGGCGGAAACTTGTCCTTTTATGAACAAGATTGGCAAAAACGGAAAAAGGAATTTGAAGTCGGAAAAAATATCGTGATCCCTTATTTAAAAGGAAAAGGGATCACGACGATTGATAAATTATTTCTTACACATGGGGACATGGATCATATCGGCGGGGCATTGTCCATCTTAAAAGAACTGAATGTAAAGGAAGTCGTCATTCCATCAGTAAAGGAGCTGTCCAGCCTTGAGAACGACATTCTTCAAGAAGCAAGCAACCGGAATATTCCTATTGTGAAAGCAGCAGATGGAGCCTACTGGAAAAACCATAACAGTGAATTCCGAGTTATTTCACCGCTGGCAAACTATACGGGCGATCGAAACAGAGGTTCGCTGACGATATGGGCATCAATCGGCGGACTGCATTGGTTTTTCGGCGGAGATCTTGATCAGACCGGTGAAGAAAGCATTGTGGAGCGGTATCCGCAGATATCCATTGACGTGTTAAAGGTAGGACATCATGGGAGTAAAACATCAAGTTCACCGGTGTTTCTGCAACACTATAAGCCGAAAATTGCGCTTATATCGGCCGGTGAAAAAAATCGCTATGGACACCCCCATAGCCAAGTTATCGAGCGTTTAGATCGGATTCATTCGGGTATTTACCGAACAGATAGGCAAGGAGCCATAACCTACCGTTTTAATCGAGTAACTGGAACCTTTTCAACGTTTCTGCCATAGAATATATCAGCAAAAGCCAAAAAAAAGACCGCAGAATGATGCAGTCTTGAAACATGGCAGATTCTTTACAAGACGATGCTGCTTGGCATTTCACTAGATGGAAGCCTGCTGCCAAAACCTAACAGGATTGGAAAACAGCGCTTTCATTTCTTTAGGAACCGAGAAGTTTAACGATGGTTGCAATGATAAACATGGCGGCAAAAAAACCAAAAGAGACAAAAAATCCGACTGCAGAGTCAATTGCGTCATTGCGTTTGCTCTGGACATTTTGTTCAAATTCATTCACATCCAACCCCTCCTAACCTAACTTTAGTATATGTGATGAGATGTAATAAATCTAGCTTCCACTATCCGCTTTCCTTTAATGACAAGAGTTTACACAAATAGTTTGGCAAATTTGAGCCAAAATAACAATATCAACGCAATCCCGTCGGCTCTTGGAGTACCTAGGGCTTGCAATTGCCGGCGTTTATTATAGATTGGGAATTGGCGCTAGCGATACCAATTCCCTTTGCCTACTTGTCAAAACGTCCAAGCTTCATTACGATAAGGATAGTATTCATGATAAGGGGCGAAGGACGGTTGGTAACAGAAGTATGGAAACAAATTAAACAAAAAAAAATTGCTCCCGTTTATTTAGTATATGGAACAGAAATGTTCCTAATGAATGAAACAAAGCAATTGTTAGTAAATACGATTTTAGAGGAAGATGAAAAGGAATTTAATTTTTCAGTGTACGATTTGGAGGAGACTTCCATTGAAGAAGCGCTCGAAGATGCAGAAACGCTTCCGTTTTTAGGTGAGAAAAAAGTTGTTTTTTTACATAATCCGGTATTTTTAACTGCAGAGAAAAAGAAAGAAAAAGTAGAGCATAATATGGCAAGATTGGAAGCATATCTTCGCGAGCCTGCTCCATTTACTGTTTTGGTTTTGTTCGCTCCATATGAAAAGCTGGATGAACGAAAAAAGCTGACAAAGGAACTGAAGAAGCGTGCGGTGGCGATCGAAGCGAAAAAGTTAACTGAACCCGAGTTGAAAAACTGGATTCAAGGCAGTGCAAAAGCAAATGGAATGGAAATTACTCAAGAAGCGATCGAATTGTTGCTGACACTTGTTGGTCCAAATCTTTTTATGTTGACAAGCGAAGTTGATAAAATGGCATTATATGCAAGCGAAAAAAAAACGATTGATACGAGTTTGGTTGAGTTGCTTGGATCCCGTTCCCTTGAGCAGAATATTTTTACATTAATCGACAAAATTCTTCAGCGCCAATTAGATGAGGCGCTAAGAATATATTATGATTTGTTAAAGCAAAATGAGGAACCAATCAAAATTTTAGCCTTAATTGCTGGACAATTCCGCTTAATCTATCAGGTAAAGGAGCTTTCGCGGCGCGGCTATGGCCAGCAGCAAATTGCTGGCTTGATCAAAGTCCATCCATTTCGGGTAAAATTGGCTGCAGCCCAGGCAGGAAAATTCACAGATGAAGAATTAACAATGTTTATGAAGATGCTGGCAGAGGCCGACTATCAGATGAAAACCGGCAGTATGAATAAATCATTATTGGTCGAAATGCTGTTATTTCAATTGAAAAAATAAAAACGATTCCGATAGCAGGAATCGTTTTTTTTTAACGCTTCTTATAGCGCGTTGATTTTTTTCATAAGGCGGGATTTTTTACGAGCAGCTGCATTTTTATGGATAAGACCTTTTGCAGCAGCTTTATCAAGGTTTCTTGCAGCGTTAGCGTATACTTCTTTTGCAGCAGTACTGTCGCTTTCAGTAACAGCAGCTTCAACCTTTTTAACAGCTGTGCGCATTGCAGATTTTACTGCAGTGTTTTGCGCATTGCGTGTATCGCTTGTTTTTACACGTTTGATCGCAGATTTAATATTTGGCATATCGTTCACCTCCTAGAAAGAATCGAGACTATATGAACTCGACTATACATTCATAACGATTATGAAGAACAAGAGATATTCTATCAAACCAAGGCCTACATTGCAATACTTGATTGATTTTCAATCGGAAAATCATGTGAATGTTTTTTCTAGTTAAAGGGAAAAATAAGGAAATGAATTTCAGTATCAACCAGAATGGAGCGGGTAGAAATGAGAGAAGAAATGGATTTAAGCCAATATTCTGTTAGAACCGACCTGGCAATCGAAGCAAGGGAAATGCTTTTAGCAGAAAAGTCGATTCAGCAAGAAGAAAACCTATCGCAGCTGGAAGGCGTTATTATAAAAGAGAAAGATATCGATGATATAAAAATTTCAATGGTGGAAATTACCAAGGAAGGAGAAAAACAACTAGGTAAGAAACCCGGGCGCTACTTAACGATCGAGGTGCAAGGAATACGCCAGCAAGATACAGAGTTGCAGCAAAAAGTGGAAAATGTATTTGCAAACGAATTTTCCCATTTTCTTGAGGGCGCTGGCATTAAGAAAAATGATTCCTGCCTTGTTGTTGGTTTAGGAAATTGGAATGTCACACCAGATGCGCTTGGTCCGATGGTTTGCGAAAATTTGCTGGTGACACGCCACCTGTTTGAACTGCAGCCAGAAAATGTTGAGGAAGGATACCGTTCTGTTAGCGCGCTGGCACCCGGAGTAATGGGATTAACCGGAATTGAGACAAGTGATATTATATTTGGGATTGTTGAAAAGATAAATCCTGATTTTGTAATTGCCATCGATGCGTTGGCATCAAGATCGATTGAACGTGTTAATTCAACGATTCAAATTTCGGATACTGGCATTCACCCTGGTTCAGGAGTCGGAAACAAACGAAAGGAATTAAGCAAGGATACGCTCGGAATTCCGGTGATTGCGATTGGCGTTCCAACTGTTGTCGATGCGGTTTCGATTACAAGTGACACAATTGATTTTATTTTGAAGCATTTTGGCAAGGAGATCCGTGAAGGGAACCGGCCATCAAGAGCCTTGGCGCCGGCTGGTATGAACTTTGGCGAGCGGAGAAAGTTGACAGATGAAGACCTTCCGGAAGAAAAGCACCGCAAGACATTTCTTGGTATGGTTGGAGCGCTTCCCGAAGAGGAAAAACGAAAGCTTATTTATGAAGTTCTTTCACCACTTGGACATAATTTAATGGTTACACCAAAGGAAGTTGACGTTTTTATCGAAGACATGGCCAACCTGATTGCGAGCGGTTTAAATGCGTCTCTGCATCATGCCGTTGACCAGAACAACGCCGGATATTATACAAGATAATGACGGAATAAGTTGGAAACACCAAAGGATTTTGGAACAAATTTTTCAATAAATGGTTCTATCAATTCTAGTAAAGTCATATGAATTACTAGAATCGTTAGTGAGGTGGAACCATGAAGAATCCGAGGGCTTCCGGAACATTTTTGATTGTCCAGGGGACAAGCCTGTTGAAAAATTGTTTATATGTGCTGCTGTTTTTGCTGCTTGTTTTTGCCATTAGCGGTTTGTTAACTTCATTAAAACCAGGGTATCGGCCGGTATCGTCTTCCCTTAATCAAGCGGCAAATGTGATCAGTGGAAAAATGCTCTATCAGCTAATGGGCTGGGAAAATCATCATTTTCTATCAGTCAGCAAAGACTTGGAAACAAGTCCTAAACTAACGAATTTAGTGTTTAAGCTATCCAATAATATTAATTTGAATGACCCGCGCAGCCTGCTTGGCAGGGAACTTCCGGGATTTTATCAATTTGACGGCCAGATTGTTGTCGCCGGTGAAGGAACAAATTATACGAATATGCCGATTGAATCGGCACCACCGGTTGAAATTATGAAAGCAGAACGCGAAGCGTCACTGCAAAATGTAGAAAACCTCAATCAAGCAAAACCAAAAGAGACGTTACCTCCGCCAAAACAAACAACAGGGGGACGCAAGGTTGTTTACCTTTACTTCACCCATAATCGGGAATCTTATTTGCCGTATTTAAAAGGGGTAACTGATCCGAATTTAGCCTATCATTCGCAAATCAATGTAACGAAAATTGGTGATGAAATTCAAGCGAGATTAGCGGAAAACGGAATTGCAGCTGAAGTCGACAAAACGGATATTATGGGAAAAACAACAATGTCGAAAACCTATCAGGAATCAGGACAAGTAGTGCAAGCTGCCATGGCTTCAAACCGTGATTTGAAATATTTAATTGATATTCATCGCGATTCACGACGCAAGTCCCAAACTACCATTGATATCAATGGTCAATCGTACGCAAAGATCGCCTTTGTTATCGGCGGAAAAAATGCGAATTACGAAAAAAACTTGAAGCTGGCAACAGACCTGCACAACCTCATCAAGAAGAAATATGGTGACGGTTTGAGCAGGGGAATAATTGTTAAACAAGAACCGGGTTCAAACGGTGTGTACAATCAGAACTTGTCCGACAAGGCAATTCTGATCGAATTTGGTGGAGTCGATAACACCTTTGATGAGCTTGATCGCTCAGCAGATGCTCTTGCCGATGCTTTTAGTGAGTATTATTGGCAGGCTGAAAAGGTTAACCAAAATGCAAATCAACCGGCTTCCCCGCAATAAGGAGCTGAAGAAAGAATGAAGATGTTTATGCTGAAAAGTTTGGCGATTGCCTCGATTATGTTTATTTCCGTGTTAGCAGGCATCCAGATTGCCAATAATGGATTGAATAAGTTAAAGGGACAGCCAGAGCAAAATATAATTGCAACTACACCTTTGAAAAATGAAACGGCAAACAGGTCAACGAGCCTTTCTAGTCATAACCTAGAAGCCAAAAAAAGAAGCTTGA
>JAKACS010000611.1 GCA_021821235.1 Bacillota bacterium | reverse complement strand
CGTTTTATCGAAATGACGTCTCTGTCAGATAACGTAAAGAAGAGTGTTGACTAGGTCAACACCCTATGCGACTGCCCGTCGCACAAAAACAAGCATGAAAACATGCTTGTTTTTACTCTTCTTTGCGATATGTCCAGCCGCCTTCTTGAAATACTTTTCCTTGCTTCATCAATGTTCCAATGGCACGCTTGAAAGCTGCTTTGCTTAAGTGAAACCGTTCATAAATATCTTCCGGCAAGCTCTGATCACTATAAGGCATGGCACCATTCCGGCTTTCCAAATAAGCATAAATTCGCTCGGCATCATCACTGGCTGCCTCCTGTTTACGCGCCAACAATGAGACATTAATCGTCCCATCATCTTTAATGTCAATAATCCGGCCTTCAACTTTCTGACCGAGACGCGGCTCTTCTCGTCGTTGCGATTCATGGATAAAGCCTTTGAAGCCTTCAAGTGTATAAATCCAGCTACCAACTTTTGCCGTACGATAAATAAATCCCTGAACATTCTTATTAAAATCCTGCCTTTTTGCTTTTTCAGCAACCGATTGAATAACTTGATCCGTTGCCAATTTTGCATATAAAAGATGGTTTCGGCTAACGCGAATGGTAGCATAAACCATATCACCCGGCTTTGGCCAAACGGATTTATGTACCGGTAGATCTTCTTCACCAAGCAGCAGCTCTTTTTGAATCCCGATATCAAGAAAGACGCCAACACCCGGCTTTACAGCGGTTACTTTCAACCAGCCATACTGCCCTGCAGAAATTTCCGGAATCTTTGTAGTAGCCGAAACCCTCCCTTGCGCATCGGTGTATAAAAATACTTCAATTTTCTCACCGATTTGTAAGTCTTGATCGGTTTCATTTTTATGCAAAAGAACATCCTCAATCCCGTCTGTTAAAAAAAAGCCAAATTCGGCCTTTCGAGCCACGGTTAAATAAGCTGTTTGCCCGACTTGTTCATTAAGTGACACTTGGAATTCCTCCTCTTCATTTCCAAAGAGTTGTTTGAACTGCTATATTTTACTATAATGAAGCCGTAAAGGGAAACTTTAATCCAAACAGGATAGAAACTGCACGGGAGGGTCTAATAATGTCGAAAGATAGTTCATTTGATATTGTTTCAAAAGTTGATTTCTCCGAGGTTACCAATGCGGTAACCCAAACGATGAAAGAGATTCAGACACGCTACGATTTTAAAGGGAGCAAAAGCGAGGTTAGCATGGAAAAAGAAGAACTCGTTCTTGTTTCTGATGACGAGTATAAGCTGGAGCAGCTGAAAGATGTCTTGCTAAGCAAATTGATTCGCCGGCAAATTCCCGTTAAAAACCTTGATTATGGTAAAATTGAAAAAGCATCCGGCGGAACAGTCCGCCAACGGGCAAAGCTGATTCAAGGAATTGACAAGGAAAACGCGAAAAAGATCAATACGATTATCAAAAACAGCGGTTTAAAAGTTAAAAGTCAAATCCAGGAAGATCAGATTCGTGTCAGCGGCAAAAACCGTGACGATTTGCAAAAAATCATTGCCGCCGTTCGCGAAGCGGATCTGTCAATTGATGTCCAATTTATCAATTACCGCTAAAGCAAAAAAATGGTCTCACTTTCAACCTCCAATTATTTCCATGATTTTTCCTCGGTTAAAAAGGAATTATGTAAATAGATGAATTGGAGGGATGAGAGAAATGAGTAGCCAACAACAGCCAAAAAAGAATGCTTTTCCTGCACAGCATCAAAACCAGCAGCCGGGTATTGAAAGTGAAATGGATCCGCGGCCGGTTTCTGTGGATCCTCACTATCAAGGAAGCGGGAAGCTGGCAAATAAAACAGCGATCATCACTGGCGGGGACAGCGGTATCGGTAAAGCGGTAGCAATTTATTTTGCAAAAGAAGGAGCCGATGTTGTGATCGTCTATTTGAGCGAAACGAATGATGCCGCAGAGACAAAACAGTTAGTTGAAGCAGAGGGACGAAAATGCCTGCTTTTTGCCAAAGATATTGGCAGCGAAGACAACTGCAAAGAAATTATCCAAGCTACAATTCAGGAATTTGGCAAAATCGATATTCTGGTCAACAATGCAGCTGAACAGCATCCCCAAAAAAGCCTGTTAAATATTACATCTGCCCAGCTTGAAAAAACGTTCCGCACCAATATTTTTTCATATTTTTATATGACAAAAATGGTACTGCCACATTTAAAAAGCGGCGCTTCGATCATCAATACTGCCTCAATTACCGCCTATGAAGGAAACGAGCAGCTACTAGACTATTCCGCAACAAAGGGGGCCATTGTTTCTTTTACCCGATCGCTCTCGAAATCGCTCGCAGCCCAGGGAATTCGTGTCAATGGCGTTGCCCCAGGACCGATTTGGACGCCGCTGATTCCTTCGACATTCCCTGCTGATCAGGTTGCTTCCTTTGGTAGCACCACTCCGATTGGCCGTGCCGGCCAGCCTTGTGAATTGGCGCCAAGCTATGTCTTCCTTGCGTCGAATGATTCAGTCTATATTAGCGGGCAAATGATCCATGTCAATGGCGGTACCGTTGTAAATGGGTGACCAACCATCAATGTTAAAGCTTTATCGGACATGCTGCGTTTTAGCGCAGCTTTTTTACTATGTTAAGATACCGGTTTTAACGCTAGCAGTGATGGTTCAACCGGATTAGAGCTGCAAAATTTCCTTCCTAAAAAACGGATTCCGCCTACAAATGGCTTTTTTTCGCCTAACTTATGGCGAATTCCGCCTTCATTTTCTTTTTTCCGCCTATCTTGTGGCGAATTCCGCCTTCATCACACGGGATTCCGCCCAGACCTTGCAAAGACTTTAAAAACAGCTGCCTACAATGTAAGCAGCTGTTGTTCTTTATTTAGTCGACAACATTGATCTTGTATTTTTTAAACCAATAGTGAACTTGTGCCAAATAAGCTAAGAGCTGCGGTCCTGTCATCAGCTGGCCAAACCATGGCTCTTTAAATGCTGCACCGCCAGTTTCGACAATGCTTTGCAAATATTGATGGTCAAAAAATTCATACAGTGCCGACGATTTGTCATTCATGGTCTCTTCAATTAATGATTGAACGATGCTAGTATACCCAGGAGGAGGGGGCTTCGGATAACGCCT
>JAKACS010000610.1 GCA_021821235.1 Bacillota bacterium | reverse complement strand
GGTTTGTACGCGTTTTATCGTATGGGCGCCCAATGCGCAAAAAGTACGATTGGTTGGCGATTTTAATCAGTGGTGCGGGGAAGGATACGAACTTGAAAAGATAAATGATCAAGGAATTTGGATCCTTTTCGTTGATGAAAACCTTGAAGGAAGCCTGTATAAATATGAAATTTTTACAGAACACGACGGTATCAAGCTTAAATCTGACCCATTTGCATTTTATTCTGAGCTCAGACCAAACACTGCTTCCATTGTCTACAACATCAAGACTTATGATTGGAAGGATTCTCAATGGAATACCAAAAAAGAAAAGAAAAACGCTTTAACGGAACCGATCCTTATTTATGAAGTACATTTCGGTTCGTGGAAAAAGAAGGAAGATGGTGAATTTTTCACTTATCGGGAAATGGCGAATGAATTGATTCCATATGTCAAAGAGCATGGATTTACCCATATTGAACTGCTGCCTCTTGTTGAGCATCCGCTCGACATTTCATGGGGATACCAGGGAACGGGTTATTTTTCTCCTACTTCACGGTACGGCACACCCGAAGAGTTAATGTTTTTTATCGATCAATGCCATCAGCATGGAATTGGTGTGATTCTTGATTGGGTTCCCGGTCATTTTTGCAAAGATGCCCATGGATTATACCAGTTTGATGGAGGCCATATCTTTTCCTATTGTGAAGAGATTGATCGTGAGAATCCTGTATGGGGAACGGCTAATTTTGATTTAGGGAAACCTGAAGTGCAAAGTTTCCTCATCTCCAGCGCGCTGTTTTGGATGGAATATTATCATATTGACGGCTTTCGAGTCGATGCGGTTGCTAATATTATTTACTGGCCGAATTCGCCCGGGAAACATGAAAATCCATATGGTATCAGCTTTTTGAAAAAATTAAATCAAACCGTCCATGAGCATGATTCATCCTTTTTGATGATGGGGGAAGATTCAACAGATTTTCAGAACGTGACAGCGCCAGTGCACTACGGAGGTTTGGGGTTTGATTATAAATGGAATATGGGCTGGATGAACGACATGCTCGAATATATGGAGACGCCCCCGTTTTCTCGCACTCCGAAACACCAAAATGTAACCTTTTCTTTGCTGTACGCCTTTTCGGAAAACTTCGTCTTACCTTTTTCCCACGATGAAGTGGTTCACGGAAAAAAATCGTTGCTTGACAAAATGCCTGGGCACTATTGGGAAAAATTTGCGCAGCTGCGATTATTACTAGGATACATGTTTGCACATCCTGGAAAAAAACTCCTGTTCATGGGCTTTGAACTTGGACAATTTTCGGAATGGAAAGATAAAGAACAACTGGATTGGAATTTGTTAGATTATGACATGCACCGCAATGTAAATGAATATGTTAAAGAGTTAACAAAAGTATATAAACGTTCAAAAGCTTTATATGAAATGGATCACCTGCATGAAGGATTTGAGTGGATTGATGTCAATAATAGCAAGCAGTCAATCTTTTCCTTTATTCGCAAGGGAAAAAATGAAAAAGAATTTATTGTGATTGTTTGTAATTTTACTGGGGTTAGTTACCAAGACTACCGAATTGGCATCCCCGAACAAGGGGAATACCGCGAAATTTTCAATAGTGATAAAGAGGAGTTTGGAGGAACAGGGGCTGTCAATAAGAAGGTAATCAAAGCTGAGGAGATTTCGTTCCATGGCAAGCTGAATTCTTTGAAACTAACGATTCCACCGTTTGGCATCGTCATGATAAGACCAGTTAAGAAGAGAAAGGAGAGAAAAGGAAATGGCAAAGAAGAAGTGCGTGGCCATGTTACTGGCAGGCGGGAAAGGAAGTAGGCTTAACTCGCTTACGAAGAATTTAGCGAAGCCTGCAGTACCGTTTGGCGGGAAATATAGAATTATTGATTTTACTTTAAGCAATTGCACAAACTCTGGAATCGATACAGTTGGAGTATTAACACAATACCAGCCGCTTCTATTAAACTCCTATATTGGCATTGGCAGTGCGTGGGACTTGGATCGGAAAGATGGCGGGGTGACCGTTCTCCCTCCATACAGTGAGTCCTCAGAAGTAAAGTGGTATACCGGAACAGCAAGCGCAATCTATCAAAATTTAAATTATTTAAAACAGTACCAGCCTGAGTATGTTTTGATTCTTTCAGGCGACCATATTTATAAAATGAACTATGAAAATATGCTTGAGTACCATATTGAACACGGTGCGGATGTAACGATTTCCGTTATCGAGGTTCCATGGGGAGAAGCGAGCCGGTTCGGAATTATGGACACAAATGATGAAAAGAGAATCATTGATTTTGAGGAGAAACCAGGGGAACCGAAAAACAATTTGGCCTCAATGGGGATTTATATTTTTAATTGGACCATTTTAAAAGAATTTTTAGAAATGGATGAACGAAATCCAAATTCGACCCATGATTTTGGAAAAGATGTGATTCCGCTGTTGCTAGAAGAACAGAAAAAGCTTTATGCTTATCCGTTTAAAGGCTATTGGAAAGACGTAGGGACGGTTCGAAGCCTATGGGAAGCCAATATGGATCTTTTGAATGAAGAAAGTGAATTGGATTTGTTTGATGCTGACTGGAAAATCTACACGGTTAATCCGAATCAGCCGCCGCAGTATATTTCACCAGAAGCAACCATAAAGGAATCATTTGTAAATGAAGGTTGCGTGATCGAAGGGGAAATTGAAGGTTCTGTCTTGTTTCAAGGAGTCAGCGTGGGGAAAGGGAGCGTGATCCGGGAATCTGTCGTCATGCCGAATGCGATTATTGGGGAGAACGTTTATTTAGAAAAAGTAATTGTTCCTTGCGATCTAACGATTCCTGATGGTACGGTCATCCGCTCAGATGATGGCGAAATCGTCCTTGTAACAGAAGAAATGGTAACGGGCTTGTATTCTGCTTATTAAAAGTATTGCTGCGCTTATGCATTACCACATTTACTATAAGCTTTAATCATATCAGGAGGGACTCTAGTTGAAGAAAAAGCTATTAGGGGTTATAGATGCAACTACTTATCATGAAGATTTAAAAGATCTGATTGACCATCGATCGCTTGCTGCCTTGCCGTTTGCAGGGAGGTATCGCATTATCGATTTTGTACTCTCGAATATGGTT
>JAKACS010000609.1 GCA_021821235.1 Bacillota bacterium | reverse complement strand
GCAAGACAAGGCCAGAACTGACAATCAACTGTACAACCCAAGAGCTTAACATAAGTGCAAGACCAATGAGCAAATAGTTAATGCTTTGATTCGTAAACTTGAAAGCGAGAATGTTTTCCCGTACATAGGAACCCGGTTGTTGCGTTACCGTTCCATTGATCACAAGAACAATCCCATTGATTCTGGCCGTCTTAGAAATGTTCATATTACCATTTACCACAATTGCCGCGGTGTCGACCTTACCTTTTATGTCAATATTATGGCCAAGAATGATCACGTTATCGACTTTTTCATTCACCGAGAGTGTCGATCGTTTTTCATTAAAAATATTTTTCTCTATCGCAAAAGCAGGCTTTGCCGCCATGAACGCGATCAGAAAAATCATTAAAAACCCAATCAGTTTTCTCCACTTTGTCATTACAGTTCCTCCGCTCCCACCGTTTTCCCAACTGAATGGACAAGAAAGCGCAAGATGACCATTGCCAAGGCGACGACAACAAGCATAAAAGCAGAGACGACCCCAAGCATATACGGAACAGCTGAAAGCAGCGAAGAAAGCGCAAAGATTAATCCGCGGCCAATGCTAAAGATTGTTTGAACAATGTAAATTCCGGCAGTTGCAAAAGGCCCCGATGCAGCCAAAATCCCAACAGCAAGAGCAACAAGGATGAAGATTGCCACACCATTGAGAAGCGGGAACGAGCGTGGAGTTCGATTTTGTTGAATTTTTGCAAAAACGTTCTCTTCAATTGTCTCCGGAATTTTGATCATTTGGTAGGCAGTTTGGAATTGCTCCTGAATCATTTTTAACTGTAAATACTCCCTTTTGCATTCCAAACAGTTTTCCAAGTGCCTTTCAACCCACTTTCTCTCAATTTCACTTACTTCGTCATCTATATAGGAAGAAAGCAATTCCCCAATATGTTCTGACATGAAACTCACCCCTTTAGCAGTTGTTTCTTTAAGTTTTCCCTTGCAGCGCTGATTCGCGATTTGACAGTTCCGAGCGGAATTTGCAGCATATCGCTGATTTCAGCATAGGAATAACCTTGAATTTCTCTTAAAATTAACACATTCTTTTGTTCAAGCGGGATGTTTTCCATCGCTTCTTGAATGCTCATTTTTGCTATCGTTCGTTCGATCGGAGAAGGGCCCTTTTGACTAGTTATATTTTCATCGAGTTCCTCCGTCTCGGCTGCCTTTTTTTTCGCGATTTTTTTATTTTTATCGTAGCATAGATTTGTTGTCACTTTTGTCAGCCACGAAACGAATGCATATTCATTCTCAAGTTTTGGTAGCGAGTAATAGGCTTTTACAAACGCTTCTTGGGTTACATCTTCGGCCTCCATTCGATCATTCAATAGGGAAAATGCATGGCGGAATACGCTACCTTTGTAGGCGGTGACAAGCTGACGAAAAGCAGCTTGATCCCCTTTTTTCGCCTGTAAAATTGTCTCATGTAAATCATTTACCACATTTTTTCAGCCCCTACCCTGATCCGCAAAAACCTTTTTTGCAGTTACTTTAAATGACATCCAGCATCCAAGAAAAGTTCATTTTCTGCAAAAATTTTTTCTAGCATCGCTCAATATAATACTACTATAGTTTGTCCGCTCGGCTCTCAAACTTTCCTTCAACAGCATCGTAAAGCGTTAAAACATTCGACTGAAGCAGTTATGAATTTTTAATATTTTTCTCATCTAATTTTAATGCAAAAAGGATCATTGCGGATTATGATTATTTACGCAATCAAAGATACTTTTTGCTTGCATTTGGTATATTTACACTTTCAAGCCACGTTTTGGCTGAAATAGAGGTGAATTTAAACCCATGTTACTAAAAGTGAAACAATTTTTTCAAAATTCAAAGGTCAATTGGGTTAGCCGCTTTGTCTATTATTTAGTAATTCTGTTGTTGCTATTCTTTATGTATGGCTTTAACGATGCAAGTGCCGGCTCCTATATTTACAATGATTTTTAATCATGGAGGGAACCTCTTATGAAAATGTTACACACAATTGAGGACTACGCGTTAACAAATCCCGAGGCAATTGCCTTTATTGCCCCCGGCACCCAAATCACTTATGGTGAACTTTGGACGCAATCCGAGCAATTGGCGGCATTTATTACTGAATTGGACTTGTCTTCTGGTTCGCCCATTTTGGTCTATGGACATATGGAGCCTGAAATGGTCGTTGCTTTTTTAGGAAGCGTTAAATCCGGTCATCCGTATATTCCTATTGACACATCAATCCCTTTGGAACGGATTGCAAAAATTACCGAAAGTGCAAACGCAGGACTACTGATTAATGTAGCGGATGCGTCATTGGTACTGGAAAATTCGCCAGCCACTATTGTAACATTATCTGAACTAAAAGGAAATCAGCCGGAAGTTGCTAAGTCCGATCGGTCAGACTGGGTTACGGAGGATGATAATTTTTATATTATCTATACTTCCGGCAGTACTGGCAATCCAAAAGGCGTACAAATTTCGGCAAATAATTTGCAAAGCTTTGTCGATTGGATGAAAGAGGATTTTCCAATTAACGGCGGTCTTCGTTTCTTAAACCAGGCACCGTTTTCCTTCGATTTGTCGGTCATGGATCTCTATCCTTCACTTGCAAGCGGCGGAAGTGTTTTTGCAATAACGAAAGAAATGATCGCTAAGCCTAAACTTTTGTTCGAAGCGCTCAAAAAATCGGACACCAATGTTTGGACATCGACGCCTTCCTTCGTCCAGATGTGTTTAATGGATCCTTCCTTTAACGAAGACTTGCTGCCAAAGCTATCCGTATTTTTGTTCTGCGGCGAAATTTTACCGTCAGTTATTGCTTGTCAGCTATTGGAGCGGTTTCCAAACGCAAGGATTTTTAATACGTATGGTCCGACAGAAGCAACTGTTGCTGTGACCTTTGTTGAAATCACTGCTGAGATTTTGGAGCAGTATCACTCGCTTCCTGTTGGCCGGCCGAAAAATGATACCAAAATTGTGCTTTTAAATGAAGATGGCGCCGAAGCAATCGAAGAAGAGGGAGAAATTCTGATTGTCGGCCCTAGCGTCAGTAAAGGTTATCTAGGCCAGAAAGAACTGACTGCGAGATCATTCCTGCACTTTGATGGCCAAATGGCATATCGA
>JAKACS010000608.1 GCA_021821235.1 Bacillota bacterium | reverse complement strand
CTCGAGTTTTACTTTATACGAGTTTTTAGGCGGGACACCCGGAATGAAAACTTTTGCTTCATCTGAGACATTGGCCATGTCGATTCCAACCACATTAATTGTTATATTCTTATCACTTTTTGGAAAAGGGGCTTGGAAATCCTTTTCTTTTCTCATCGCTTTGGTGATTGGTGACATGATTGCTTTTACTTTAGGCAAAACGAATTTTTCGATGATTGCCGATAAAGGCTGGTTCGGTTTGCCACATTTTCTTCCGTATGGCGGCTTAACCTTTCAATGGAGTGCGTTTTTGACATTTTTTATCGCCTATATTGTTGCTGTGATCGAGGCAATGGGTGTTTACGAAGCAAGTGCTGAAATGCTAAAAATTGACTTGGATGCGAAACGGATCCGTAACGGCTTTGCCGGAGAAGCAGCCGGCTCCTTTCTTTCTTCGCTGATCGGTGGGTTTCCAACAACTGCTTTCGGGCAAAACGTTGGTTTGTTACGGTTAACAGGGGTTGGCTCAAGGCAGCCTGTGTTAATTGCCGGAATCATCTTTTTAATTTTGGGCTTTGTGCCAAAAGCGGGGGCATTGCTTGCACTGACACCAGATGCCGTTGTCGGCGGAATTTTCTTGCCTGCAGCAGCAAGCCTTGTATTTACCGGACTTTCCTTGCTGGGAAAAATTGAAAAAACGGAAACAAACTATATGATTACCGGATTGTCCTTGTTGTTAGCGATCAGTTTGCCAACATACTTTAAAGATGCAAAAGGGACTTTGGCAACATTTTTATCCAACAGTATTTTTATTGCCGCCTTTACGTCAATCGTGTTACAGCTTATTTTAGTCAATTTGCCAAAGAGTTTAAGAAAAGAGTACAGAAAATGAGGCAGGATTCAATTAACATCGTCAATGATCTCCTTCAATTTATTAAGAAAAATGATGGATCAGCTTTTAATGAAATGGCCTTAAAGTTATTTCGCTTTCAATTCCAGTACAATCTTGCCTACAAAAAGCTTTGCCAAACAAAGCGAAAAACGCCTTTAACCGTAAAAAATTGGCCGCAAATCCCGCCGATTCCGATTCAAGGTTTCAAAGCAGTAACGCTTGTCTGCGAGCCGCCAGAAGAGGCCGAAGCAGTGTTTACGACGAGCGGGACAACCAACCCGAACGCCAAGGGGAAAAACTATCATCCAACCCTTTCAGTTTGGGATGCATCCATGAAACATCCGTTTAAAAAATACGTATTGCCCGATGTTGAAAAAATGACGATTTTTGTTATATCGCCCGCGGCAGATTTGAACCAGAATTCGTCTCTATCCCGCTATTTATCAAATGCCATTGCCTTTTTTGGCGCAGAAAATAGCCGAATCTTTTTCACTGAAAAAGGTTTGGATATGAAAGCAGTTGCAGCCGGATTGAAAGGATGCGAGGATCGCGGCGAACCAGTGATGCTGATGGGAGCCACCTTCGCCTATGTTCATCTGCTTGATTATTTACGCGAACAAAATCTGCATTTTCAACTGGCAGAAGGGAGCCGGATTTTTGATACGGGAGGATTTAAAGGCCAGTCCCGCGAAGTGGAAATGGAACAATTGTACAAAATGTTCGCGGAATTTTTCCATGTTGAACGAAATTGGGTCATCAATATGTACGGAATGACCGAATTAAGCTCACAAATCTATGATCAGACCATTCTTTCTACTTTTGAATCCGGGCAAACGATTTTTGATAAAACAGGCCCTTTCTGGGTTAAAACGGTGATACTGGATACCAATACGCTGGAACCTGTTCCAGATGGCGAGGTGGGCGTAATTGCTCATTATGATTTAGCCAATTGGAATTCATGTTTGGCCATTTTAACAGAAGATATCGGCTACCGAACCGAACACGGCTTTGTTTTGCTCGGAAGGGTTCAAGGCTCTGAAGCAAGAGGCTGCTCCATCGCTGTCGATCAGTTGTTGCAGGCGAACCGAACCTAGAGAGAAGGGAGGCAGTAATGATGCCAGTAGTAAAAGCTTACTGGATCCCAAAGTCGATTGACCTCCCGGAAGTACGGGCAGAGTTGGTTGATCGGCCTTATAAACTGGAGTTTCCAGTTTTAACTTGTGAAAAAATCCAAGAGATTGCCTTAGTGATTCAGCAAAATCGCGCGAACTATTTGGCCCAGCTCACAACGGGTGAGATTGTTGGGAAAATTGATCAAGCCGTTCAGAAATGGCTTGATCCTGACTATCCGCTCCGACAGCTGGCGGAAACGCTGATACCGATCATCACCAGATATGATAAGGAAATGGTTCGGCTTGAATTGAAAAAATATATGAGAACGTTTCGCAAAAAAGAACTCCTGCGTTTTTTGGATGAGGAATTTGATCAGCCGGCAATGCTGGATGAGTTTCGACCGCGGAAAACTGGCGGACTGACCCGGGCATATGGGCCGCAGGTAATTTTTCACGTTTTTTCCGGAAATGTCCCTGGTGTGCAAATTTGGAGTTTGCTTATGGGGCTTTTGCTTAAGGCGGCCAACCTTGGCAAAACGTCAACAGCAGAACCACTGTTACCTGTTTTATTTGCTCAATCACTTGCTGAGGTGGATGAGCAGTTGGCAGAAACGATCGCGATTCTGCCTTGGAAAGGCGGGATGAGGGAGCTAGAGCAATCGGCAGTCGATCGCGCAGAAGCTGTTATTGTCTATGGCTCAAATAAAACAGTCGAGGCAGTCCGGCAATTGGTGCCATTATCGAAAAAATTTTTAACGTTCGGTCATAAAATCAGTTTGGCAGTCATCGGGAAAGAAGCCCTCACGCCCGACCATTTTTTCGATACGATTCATAAGCTAGCCGAGGACGTTTCCATCTATGATCAGCAAAGTTGTTTGTCGCCGCAGTCTGTACTGGTTGAAGCCGGCGGTGCGGTCACTCCAAAACAATTCGCCCAGATGCTTGCGGCTGAACTCGATCGTTATGCGAAAAAAAGACCGCGGGCTGCGATATCGAATGAAGAGGCAATGTCAATTCGCCATTTGCGGAATCAAGCCGAGTTGGAAGCGTTAGAAAATCCGAGAGTCGCATTATATGCCAGTAGGGAGGATACGTCCTGGACGGTTATTTATCATGATGAACCCGGGTTTGCCGGGTCCCCTTTGAACCGGT
>JAKACS010000607.1 GCA_021821235.1 Bacillota bacterium | reverse complement strand
CTGATTCAGGAAATATGTTTGATCCTTGTTTTCGTCACGACCGCGGAGCATTTTATACTCTCCGTCCTGATAGACAACTTGGGCATAATGGCCTGTTGCCACATAATCCGCTCCGAGCTTGACCGCATGCTCAAGGAAGGCTTTGAATTTAATTTCTTTATTGCACATAACGTCGGGATTTGGGGTTCTTCCCGCTTGATATTCTTCAAGAAAATAAGTAAACACCTTGTCCCAATATTGTTTCTCAAAGTTTACTGCATAATAAGGAATGCCGATTTGATTGCAAACACGGATGACGTCATTGTAATCTTCTGTCGCTGTACAGACACCATTTTCGTCTGTATCATCCCAATTCTTCATAAAAATGCCGATGACATCGTAACCTTGCTCTTTCAATAGCAACGCGGCAACAGACGAATCCACGCCGCCAGACATCCCGATCACCACCCTAGTATCTTTCGGGTCTTTCTTTCCCAAATCATTCACCTCGACTTTCTGTCCCTCCTGCTGCATATATCCCGCATTAGCGGTAGTGCGACTTCCACTGATTGAAGTTTCACTTTATCTACTTAAACGCTTGGCAATTTGCGCCGTTTGGCGTGCTGCCTTTCTGACTTCTTCCTCCGTTGTCGTCAACCCAAAGCTAAAGCGAATCGAATTGGTCAGGCGGTCGGAGTTTTTCCCAAACATTGCTACAAGAACATGTGATGGCTCAATCGAACCTGCCGTGCAGGCGGAACCACTTGAAACTGCAATGCCTGCCAAATCAAGGTTCACAAGCATCGCCTCTACATTTGTTCCAGGAAAGCTTAAGTTTACTACATGGGGCAATGAATTTTCAAGCGAACCGTTTACAGAAAAATCAGCTTGCTCTTTTTCGAGTTCCTCAAGAAGAATCTGTTTAAAACGACTGAAATTCTGTCGTTTTTCCGCTTTTGCCGCTTGTGCGATTTGAACCGCCTCGCGAAATGCAACAATCGATGGGACATTTTCCGTTCCGGCACGCCGTTTTCTTTCCTGTTCACCGCCAAATGAACGCGGCATGAGTTTTATATTTTCTCGGCAATAAAGAAAGCCGATCCCTTTTGGTCCATTGATTTTATGGGCGGAAACCGAAAGCAGATCGATGTGGCTTTCATTTACATCAATCGATTCCATTCCATAGGCCTGCACAGCATCCGTATGAAAAAGAGCCTGATGGTCTTTTAAAAGCTTTCCAATCTCGGAAATTGGCTGCAAGGTGCCTACTTCATTGTTTCCATACATAATCGAAACAAGAATTGTATCATCCCTTAACGCCTTTTTTAATTCATCTAGAATGATTTTTCCTGTTTCATCGACAGGTATATATGTTACGTCAAAACCCATTTTTTCTAATTTTTCGCAAGCATGAAGAACCGCATGGTGTTCGATTTTGGATGTGATGATATGCCGGCCTGCCTGTTGATAGCTTTCTGCCACACCAAAAAGAGCCATATTATCTGCTTCAGTGCCGCCGCTTGTAAAAATAATTTCGTTTTCCTTTGCGCCGATGCTTTTCGCCATCGTTTCCCGGGACAAATCGATCAAATGTCTTGCTTCTCTGCCGAACGAGTGAATACTTGATGGATTTCCAAAATGAGAATTCATGATTTCTAGCATTTTCTCGGCAACTTGTGGGTGCATCGGCGAGGTAGCAGCATGATCAAGATAAATTCTTTCCATTTTTACACCTTCAAACATTTAAATATAAAACATATAGCCTTCTGTTTGTTCATCATCAGAGTGATTAGCTAAATCTTCCAGTGTCGTTGTATCAAGGACACCTTTTATCGCATCACGAATCCGGATCCATAATTCCCGTTTTGCCGGTTCTTCATCTTCGATTCCTTCCACAGGCGTAATCGGTCCTTCAAGGATACGAATAACATCCCCTGCCGTAATTTTGGATGGAAGCTTGCTAAGGATGTAGCCGCCATAAGCACCGCGAATGCTTTTGACTAAACCCGCATTCCGAAGCGGCGAAATCAATTGTTCCAAATAATGCTCGGACAAATCATTTGCCTGGGCAATTGCCTTTAACGAAAGCGGTCCCTCTCCATAATTTTTTGCTAGTTCAATCATAATTGTCAGACCATAGCGCCCTTTTGTTGAAATTTTCACTTTATAACACCTCTATTTATTTGATCAGAAGATACTATTTGGTTTTCTGTCTGCTTTTTGTTTGCTTTCTCCAGCAGCCTGCTCGCCATTCGATCGCACTGCGGTAGGGCAATGCCGGCCATCGGACCAATTGTCAGCCCAAACAAAATTGTCCCCCAGTTTGCAGGCCCGCCTAATTTCCAGCCAATCAATAAGACTACAATTTCTATGACTGCCCGAACATTGCGCACTTTCCAGCCGGTTTTATTTGTCAGCGCCAGCATAAGACTGTCGCGCGGGCCAGCACCCAAACTTGCGGAAATATAGATTCCCATTCCATATGCATTAAAAAAAATACCCATTAAAAACATCGCCAATTTTCCAGTAAAAGATTCAGGCGTGACCATAAATGGCAGCAACATGTAAAGATCAATAAAAACTCCGACTGTTAGCATGTTCAAAAAAGCACCGATATGAGGAATTTCTTTTGAAATGACCGCTGCCGCTCCTAATATCACAAACCCGACGAAAATCGACCAGCTTCCGATTGTTAACCCTAAGTGATAATACAAACCAACATGGAAAACGTCCCACGGAGTAGCTCCCAGTCTGCTTTTAATTAGAAAAACAATACCGAGCGACATAATCAGCAGACCAAAAAAATAAATCACAAATCGGTAAGCTAATTGGCCTTTTCTTTTTTCAAGCATTTACCCTCACCCGTTCGTTCATTCAATGGACTATACAATTTTACCAGAAACCAAAGTAATTTGATATGCTTAGAAATTATATCATATTCCACAATCGTATGCTTTTTCCTGATTCAATGGTATGCTATTTTTAGCGAAACAAATGGAGAGATGTAAAGATGCCACAAAAACCACTAGCATTTCGAATGCGTCCAAGGACAATTGAGGAAATTGTCGGTCAACAACATCTTGTCGGTGAAGGAAAAATGATCGCCCGGATGGTTAAAGCCCGGCAACTCACGTCCATGATTCTATACGGGCCGCCCGGAATC
>JAKACS010000606.1 GCA_021821235.1 Bacillota bacterium | reverse complement strand
GTAGTTCGATTCCGATTGTCAATGTTTACATGGTTTTTCCGCTTAATTGTTCATCTTTTTGGCAAAATACTATAATTATGGCCATTTAGCTTTCAATAATGTGTGATAAATAAATTTTTTTAAAACTAAAAATAAACTAAAAATTAATTGACTCGTTTCCTTTCCGGTGGTACTCTTATGTTTATAAATGAACAAACAATCAATGAAGAGAATAGTAGGGCAGGTTTTTGTTCTACAGAGAGTCGGCGGGTGCTGAAAGCCGATGAACAAAACTGATCTGAAGATCATCTCTGAGATGCAGAGCCGAAATCAGTAAGCTTTGCCGGAACGTCCGCCGTTATCATGGAACACGTATAGAAAACTGTACGGAGATCGAGAGCCGCAACTGAATTTTGGTTGCGGAAGTAGGGTGGTATCGCGAGTTCACTCGTCCCTATCCATGGGGCGGGTTTTTTATTTTTTATAAAGATTTTCAACATCGATGAGAAAAGAAATTGGGAGGAAACGAACATGAAACAGTCAGTTGATCAAAAAGAAAAGTTTTTAAGTGTGGAAGATATTATCATTGCAAGCCATACGATCAAGGACGTCATTTCTCCTACACCGCTGCAGTACAATCCGCTATTGTCTGAACGGTATGATTGCCGCGTTTATTTAAAGCGTGAGGATTTACAAAGTGTTCGCTCGTTTAAAATTCGCGGTGCTTATAATCGCATAAAAAAATTAAGTGAAGAAGAAATGCGGAGTGGGATCATTTGCGCAAGTGCCGGGAACCATGCCCAAGGGGTAGCCTATTCTTGTCATCTCTTAAATATCCATGGAAAGATTTATATGCCCAATACAACGCCAAAACAAAAAGTGAAACAAGTTGAATTTTGGGGCAGGGAGCATATCGAAATTGTTTTAACTGGCGATACATTTGATGATGCTTATGATGAAGCGATTGCTTGCAGCATTGCTGAGAAAAGAACGTTCATTCATCCGTTTGATGACGCTGATGTCATGGCTGGTCAGGGAACGATTGCGGTTGAGTTATTAAATGATTGTGATGAAAAAATTGATTATTTATTTGCAGCCATTGGCGGCGGTGGCCTGCTTTCAGGTGTTGGCACGTACATGAAAAGCTTTTCAGCAGATACGAAGCTTATTGGCATTGAGCCGGCGGGTGCACCAGGAATGAAAAACTCAATTGAAAAAGGGGAAGTCGTGACCTTAACGGATATTGATCCCTTTGTTGACGGCGCAGCTGTTAAAACAGTTGGTATCAATACTTATACTATTTGCAAAGATCTTGTCGATGATATTGTTGTTGTCCCGGAAGGCAAAGTATGTTCAACGCTTCTATCATTATACAATGAGAATGCCATTGTTGTTGAACCAACAGGTGCGCTTTCAGTCGCGGCATTGGATCCTTATGCGGAACAAATAAAAGGAAAGACGGTTGTTTGCATCGTAACCGGTGGGAACAATGATATTGGCCGCATGCAAGAAATTAAAGAGCGCTCCATGATTTATGAAGGCCTGCAGCATTATTTTATTATCCAGTTTCCTCAGAGGCCGGGGGCGTTGCGCGAGTTTCTTGACGATGTATTAGGACCGAATGATGATATCAGCCGGTTTGAATATACAAAAAAGAACAACAAAGAAAGTGGCCCAGCACTTGTAGGAATTGAATTAAAAGATAAGGAAGATTATTTTCCGTTGATTGAACGAATAAAGAAAAAAGGATTTTTCTATAAAGAAGTTAACAAAGACAGCACCCTTTTCCAAATGCTGATCTGAGGACGAAACAAAGTGCTTCACCCGATTTCAATAAACTTATGTAAGCATTCTACAATGTATCAAGAAAAAAGCCTATTCATCTGGAACAGGCTTTTTTTAAAAAATTACTTCCACACGTCTTCTGCTATTTCAACAACATGGCGAAGTTTTGCCCATTGCTGTTCTTCTGTCAATAAATTTCCTTCTTCGGTTGACGCAAATCCGCATTGAGGGCTCAAAGCTAGCTGTTCAAGTGGAACATAACGCGATGCTTCATTTATTCGCTGCTTAACCGCTTCTGGATCTTCCAATTCCCCAAATTTGGATGTGATTAAACCGAGAACAATTTGCAAATCGGGGCGGTTCACAAAACGAAGCGGCTCAAATCCACCAGCCCGTTCACTGTCGTATTCCAAGAAAAAGCTGTCGATATTCAGCCCTTCGAACAGCGTTTCTGCTACTGGTTCATATCCGCCGGAAGAGATCCACGTAGAACGGAAATTACCACGGCAAATATGCATGGTGATTCTCATATCATCTGGACGACCATTTATCGCTTCATTGATTGTACGGGCATATAAACGCTGCAATTCTTCCGGATTTAGCCCCCGTGCCAGCAGCAACTCCTTTTGTTCAGCAGAGCAAAGGTAGGCCCAGGAAGTATCATCAAGCTGAAGATATCGGCAGCCAGCATCATAGAAAGCAGCGATCGCTTTTTTATACGTACTGGCTAAGTCGTGGAAAAATTCATCTTGATCAGGATAAACATTTTTCTCAATTGTGCCGCGGAAATGCAGCATGCTTGGACTTGGAATCGTCATTTTTGCGATATGGGAACCGGCAACACTTTGAAGAAATTTAAAATCTTCAATCATTGGATGGTCTGCAAAATCCAATTTACCCGTAACTTTTATGGCATGAGACTTGGTTTGCTTTTGATGAAACTGGATGCCTGTTTCCGTATCATAGCCTTCAACACCTGTTAAATTTTCAAGAAAATCAAAATGCCACCATGCTCGGCGAAATTCTCCATCTGTCACTGCCTGCAAGCCAACGTCCTTTTGCTTTTCAACAATGCGAGAAATTTCTTCATTTTCAATTTGCCGCAGTTGTTCGTTCGTTATTTCACCAGCTGCTTTTTGTAAGCGTGCTTGTTTAATGGCTTCTGACCGAAGCAAACTTCCAACTTGATCTGCGTGGAAGAAAGATTTGTTTGTTTGATTCAATTTTTACCCTTCTTTCTATCTCATTATTTTAAAATAATAACAAAAATTTTCGGAAAATAAAACTCTATCTATGAAAATACATGACATTTATCATCTTATGGACATGACACCTGCTACTTATGCCATTTTTATATATCCTTTATAATTCAAGTTAATCA
>JAKACS010000605.1 GCA_021821235.1 Bacillota bacterium | reverse complement strand
GGGCCGTTTTTTCAGCTGGCGTTGAAAAGTCAGTCCATGTTTCCGGCTATTGCTAGCGAACTATTTGAGTATACCGGGATTGATATTGAGTTTGTTAATAAAGGGATGCTGAAAATTGCGGAAACCGAAGATATGGCTGCTAATTTAAAAAAGCAAGTTGCTTTTCAACGAAGCTGGGATTCTAGCATTCAGTGGCTTGATTCAAAAGAAGTGCAGCAAATGGAACCAAACTTAGCTCCAACTGTTGCTGGAGCGATGTATCTTCCCAATGATGGCCATGTCCATCCTGCAAAGTTATCGCTTGCCTTTGCCAAAGCAGCAGCCCATTTTGGTGCGGAAATCCGTGAAAATACTGCGGTTCATTCGTTTATCTATGAAAATGGCCAGGTTACAGGGGTTAATACTTCTGCTGGGGAGATCCATTGTGAACAAATCGTTATCGCTACAGGTGCATGGGCAGCTAAGTTAATGCGTGAAACCGGAATAGATCTTCCCGTTTATCCTGTGAAGGGAGAATGTTTTTCCGTCAAGCCTGAAAAGTCGTTGATCAATACAACCATTTTTTCCGACAAACGCTGTTATTTTGTTCCGAAGAGAAATGGTGAAATCTACATCGGTGCGACGGTGGTTGAAAATACGTTTGAAAACAAGGTCACTGCCGGCGGAATCGCAACATTACTAGAAAGGGCGCTGAAGATCGTCCCGCAATTAACCAAGACAAAATGGGAGCGGGTGTGGTCGGGAATCAGGCCGCAGACCGCTGATGGAATTCCATACATAGATGAACATCCTGATATAAACGGCTTATTTATCGCTGCCGGACATTTCCGCAATGGAATTTTACTCAGTCCGCTTACAGGAATCGTTGTCGCTCAGCTGCTAAATGGCAGTTTGCAAGATCATGATCGCCAGCTTCTCTCTGCTTTTCGCATCGATCGCAACAGGGAAATGGCCTACTAGGAGGGGGAGAGAATTGGAAGTTACATTGAACGGGGAACAGGTTCAATTGCCTGAGCAAATTGTTTTTGTCGCTGACTTGCTCGAATTCTACCATGTCCAAAACAAAGTCGTTGTCGTCGAGGTCAACGGAAATATTTTAAATAAAGATGAGCATCAAGAAACCCGATTATCCGATCGGGATAAAATTGAAATTGTCCATTTTGTTGGAGGCGGTTAATATGTTGAAAATTGGTTCATTCTCATTTCAATCAAGATTGTTGTTAGGAACAGGGAAGTATCCGAATTTTGATATTCAAAAACAGGCGGTAGAAGTTTCAGAGGCAGAGATTCTAACGTTTGCAGTTCGAAGAATGAATATTTTTGAGGCAAGCCAGCCGAATTTTTTAGAAAAGCTTGATCCGAAAAAGTTTACGTTATTGCCAAATACAGCAGGTGCAAAAACAGCGGAAGAAGCAGTCCGCATTGCAAAGCTCGCCAAAGCAACAGGCCTTTGCGATATGATTAAGGTGGAAGTAATCGGCTGTGATAAAACACTGCTTCCAGATCCCTTTGAGACGTTAAAAGCAACAGAAGAATTGCTAAAAGAAGGGTTTACCGTTCTTCCATATACGTCCGACGATGTGGTCCTTGCCCGAAAGCTGCAGGAACTTGGCTGTCACGCGATCATGCCGGGTGCATCACCAATCGGCTCCGGTCAGGGGATCCTAAACCCTGTCAACTTAAGCTTTATTATTGAACAAGCAACCGTTCCAGTGATCGTTGATGCAGGAATTGGCTCTCCTGCCGATGCGGCCCTTGCAATGGAGCTTGGCGCGGATGGTGTTTTGCTAAATACAGCTGTTTCTGCGGCAAAAGACCCTGTGAAAATGGCAAAAGCAATGAAATTGGCAATTGAGGCAGGCCGTCTTGGCCTTGAAGCAGGGAGAATTCCGAAAAAAAGATATGCTACGGCAAGCAGCCCGCTTGAAGGAATGAGCATTGGCTGATGGATCGCTACTCACGGCAAACATTGTTTGCACCCATTGGAGAAGAAGGGCAGAAGAAAATTTTAAAAAAGCATGTATTGTTGGTCGGTGCAGGTGCACTAGGGACAGCCAGTGCCGAAGCGCTTGTTCGTGCCGGAATTGGAAAACTAACGATTGTTGACCGCGACTATGTCGAGTGGTCGAATTTGCAGCGCCAGCAATTGTATTCGGAGGAGGATGCAAAAAACCGCATTCCGAAAGCTATTGCAGCAAAAAATCGCTTAGAAGCGATTAATTCCACCGTTACAATCGAAGCGATTATTGCCGACGCGGCTGTATCGGAACTGGAGGAATGGGCAAAACAGGTCGATTTGATTATCGATGCAACCGATAATTTTGAAACAAGAATGATTATCAATGATGCTGCGCAAAAATACACCATCCCGTGGATTTATGGTGCCTGTGTCGGCAGCTACGGGCTTAATTACACGATCGTTCCGGAAAAAACACCTTGCCTTTCGTGTTTAGTGGAAACCGTTCCATTAGGCGGCGCAACTTGCGACACTGCAGGAATCATCAGCCCGGCGGTCCAAATGGTTGTCGCTTATCAACTCAGTGAAGCACTCAAGATTCTCGTAGAAGATTATGCATCATTGCGGTATAAACTCGTATCGTTTGATCTATGGAAAAACCAATATAGTGCGATCAAGGTCGATAAATTGAAAAAAGCGAGTTGTCCTTCTTGCGGGATTGACCGAACTTACCCGTACTTATCTTATGAAAATCAAACGAAGACAGCGGTGCTTTGCGGCCGGGATTCTGTGCAAATCCGGCCCTCCGGAAAGATCGAGCGTGATTTGGCCGCTTTGGAAAAAGTGTTCGTTGAACAAGGCGGGATGGTTCAGCGGAACCCGTTCCTCTTATCCACTAGTCTGGGTCAACACCGCTTAGTGATTTTCAATGATGGCAGGGTATTGGTGCACGGGACAAAAGATATCGCTGAAGCCAAAACGCTTTATCATAAATATTTAGGCTGACCTGCCTGCGGTTTATTTTAAAAGGAAAAGAAAAACGCGTACCCATAAAGGGTGCGCGTTTTCTGTTTTAACTTGTAACCAACAGAAAGATGAAAACATCTACAAAGTTAGTCTTTTTACCTAAACCTACAAATACAATGTATTAATTTTAAAAATATTCTGATTCTAGACTTTTAGAAAGGAG
>JAKACS010000604.1 GCA_021821235.1 Bacillota bacterium | reverse complement strand
CCGATCTTAATCAAATACGATATACTTTTTCATAAACAGAATAGTAGAATCATTTGCGAGTTTGCTAATTGTTTCTCCACCATCTTTGGTCACATAGGGGGGAGCCGCTCATTGACCGTTTATTTGGACGTCATTTGGCTGTTAAATTTTTTGTTTGATACCTTTCTGCTTTATTTGACAGCAATCATTTTAAAAAGAAGCATACGGGTCTGGCGGCTTTTGGCCGGCGGATTGATCGGATCACTGATCATTCTTTTATCTTTCACACCGACTGCGCCCATTACAAACCACCCAGTATCAAAATTGCTTTTTTCTGTATTTATGGTGTTGACTGTATTCGGTTATCAACGGTGGCGGTTTTTTATAAAAGGGCTGTTTACCTTGTATTTCTCGACGTTTTTGCTTGGTGGAATTTTGATTGGTGTTCATTATTTTATTCAATATGATTCAGAATTAACGGCAAAAGTACTTTTATCTAATGTAAAAGGCTTTGGCGATCCGATTAGCTGGCTATTCGTTTTGCTTGGCTTTCCAGTTGCTTGGCATTTTTCAAAAACGAGAGTGGAGAGCATTGAAATGACAAAAATTCAATATGACCAAATTGTAAAAGTCGTCTTGTCAATTGATCAAATAGAGCTCATCTTTACAGGCCTTGTTGACAGCGGCAATCAATTGTACGATCCGATCACGAAAATGCCTGTCATGTTTGTTTCCGTGAAAAACAATGACGGCTCGCTTCCGGATCCGATTTGGAAGCTTGCAGAAGAGGGGGAATCGATTTTAACTGAAAGCATGGATCTCCCGGATGAATGGCAAAATCGATTAAGGATTGTCCCTTGTCGGGTGGTTGGACAAGAGCATCAGCTCATTGTCGCAATCAAGCCTGATGCGATCAAAATTGTGAAAGATAACGAAGTCTATTTTTACGAGAAGGGGCTTGTGTCATTTACGTTGCAGGAGCTTTCCGCAGATGGAGCATTTCAGTGTATTGTTCATCCAAAAATGCTGACGGGCCAAAAGCTGTCCGGTGATGCAGTGAAAGTAAGTTAATAATACTATACTCAGTACATTCAACATTTAGAAGGAGGAACTTCCGTGAAAAAATGGCGATTTCGATTATCTTATTATTGGTATAAAATTTTAATCAAACTTGGTTTTAAGACAGATGAAGTGTATTATATCGGCGGGAGCGAGGCCCTGCCTCCTCCTTTAAGCAAAGATGAAGAAGAACTGCTGCTGAAAAAACTCCCACAAGGTGATAAAGCAGCAAGATCGATTCTAATCGAGCGGAATTTGCGACTAGTCGTCTATATTGCTAGGAAATTCGAAAATACCGGGATCAATATTGAAGATTTGATCAGCATTGGCACAATCGGCTTAATCAAGGCGGTTAACACCTTTAACCCGGAGAAGAAAATAAAACTGGCTACATATGCATCAAGATGTATTGAAAATGAAATTCTAATGTACTTAAGGCGAAACAATAAAATCCGCTCCGAGGTATCATTTGATGAACCATTGAATATCGATTGGGATGGAAATGAACTATTGCTATCCGATGTGCTTGGAACCGATGAAGATATTATAACAAAAGATTTGGAAGCGAATGTGGACCGCAAGCTCCTTACCAAAGCACTTCACCAGTTATCTGACAGGGAAAAGCAAATTATGGAACTTCGCTTTGGCTTGATTAACGGTGAGGAAAAGACACAAAAAGACGTTGCCGATATGTTGGGCATTTCCCAATCCTATATCTCACGATTAGAAAAAAGGATCATAAAACGATTGCGAAAAGAATTTAATAAAATGGTGTAATGAAATAATTTTTTCACGTAAAAAAACCGGTTAGACGTGGGAAATAAAGGATTTTTTAATATTTCCCACGTTTTCTGTAAGAAATAGCTGGTGCATATTTTTCCTTCCCGGGGAGATACTGTTTTTTGTACAGCAGCTCCTGTGAGGAGGGAAAAGAGATTGACTCGAAATAAAGTTGAAATTTGCGGTGTCGATACATCAAAACTTCCTGTTTTAAAAAACGAAGAAATGAGATTGCTCTTCAAGCAAATGCAAGCTGGCGATATTAGCGCTCGGGAAAAGCTCGTTAACGGAAACTTGAGACTTGTTTTAAGCGTCATTCAACGCTTTAATAACCGGGGCGAGTTTGTTGATGACCTGTTCCAGGTCGGCTGTATCGGTCTTATGAAATCGATTGATAATTTTGATTTATCCCAAAATGTTAAATTTTCCACTTACGCAGTACCGATGATCATCGGAGAAATTCGCCGATACTTGCGCGACAATAATCCGATCCGCGTTTCAAGATCACTAAGGGATATCGCCTACAAAGCCCTTCAAGTAAGAGAAAGGCTAATGAGTGAAACATCAAGAGAACCAACGGCCGAAGAAATTGCCCGCGTTTTAGAAGTTCCGCACGAAGAGATTGTATTTGCCCTTGATGCTATTCAAGATCCTGTTTCGTTGTTTGAGCCTATCTACAATGATGGTGGCGACCCGATTTATGTAATGGATCAATTGAGCGATGAACGCAATAAGGACACGCACTGGATAGAGGAAATTGCCTTAAAAGAAGGAATGAGACGGTTAAATGAGCGGGAAAAAATGATTCTCCGCAAGCGATTTTTCCAAGGAAAAACGCAAATGGAAGTCGCAGATGAAATTGGGATTTCCCAAGCACAAGTATCCAGACTCGAAAAAGCGGCGATCCGGCAAATGAATAAAAATATTCAAAGTTAAGCTGTCCACTAAAGGGCAGCTTTATTTTTTAGGACGAAAAGGTCTTTTAACCAAGAAAATGCACATATATTTTTTATAGAGTCAAATGGCGGGAGGAAAAAGTGAATGGTGAAAATTTCGGAATTTCAAATCAAGGATGTTGTGAATGTTGCAGATGGAAAGAAACTCGGCAATATTGATGATATTGATATTAATTTATCAACAGGGAAAATTGAAGCAATTGTTATTTCCGGTGGCGGACGCGTCCTTGGATTTTTTGGTAAGGATGAAGGAATTGTCATCCCTTGGAAAAATATTTTAAAAATTGGCCATGATGTCATTTTGGTTCGCTACAAAGGCAATGGTGAAAATGCAATGAATGATGCTGACTAACGGTATAATGAGACATGACCAATTTA
>JAKACS010000603.1 GCA_021821235.1 Bacillota bacterium | reverse complement strand
GCTGCTTGTAAAGGTATGATGAAACTCATGGACGTATTTAATGAACTCATAGATTTCGAGACCGAGAAATCCTGCTCCTAAAGTAACGGTGACTCCAAACCAGAGCAGCATTTTTTTGAATGCAAAGTTTTTCATGTGATAGATCGCATACACGCTCGTTAATGAACTGGTTAACAATAACATGGTAGCAGTAAATGTCAGCGGCAGTTCAAATATGTCTTTTGCCAGAGCCTGGTTTGTATTCGGAACTTTATCTTTCAGCGCAAGATACGTCGCAAAGAGGGAAGCAAAAAGAACAGTCTCCCCTCCTAAAAATAACCAAAATCCCAAAAATTTATTTTTCGCTTCAAGGGTAGCTTTTTCAGGCGAATCGGGCCATGTTTCATATGTGAATTTCGCTTCTGTTTGCATCATGCCCTAACCCCCTTTTCCTTATCTTTCAGAAGGTCTTCTTTGTGGATATGAAAACCGTGATCGTCTTTAACCGAGCGGATAAGCATCGAACTGAGCGTAATCAGCAGGCCAATTACCAATACAGGAATCGCCCATGGTTTGTGATCACCATGATACATAGCACCAAATGCCGCAACAAACAACCCAAAAGAAATCACAAAGGGCAGAAACGAGGAATTCGGCATATGGATATCTCCGATTGGTTCAGCAGGTGTCATTTCAGTTTTTCCATCCATTTTTTCAAGCCAATACGCATCTAAGCCACGAACGAGCGGTAGCTGTTTGAAATTGTAAAAAGGCGGCGGGGATGGAATGGACCACTCAAGGGTTCTACCATCATTCCAAGGATCACTGCCCACCTTCTCATTTTTCACAGTCGTTACAATGACATTGATTAGCAAAACAATGACACCTATCGCCATAAAGAACGCACCGATTGTGCTCACTAAGTTGGCTGTAGCTAAACCTTGGCCAGGCAAATACGTGAATACCCTTCTTGGCATTCCCCAGAGGCCAAGGAAATGCTGAATGAAGAACGTTAAATGAAAGCCGATTACGAAAAACCAAAAAGTGATTTTTCCTAGTGTTTCATTTAACATCGTGCCAAACATTTTTGGCCAATATAGGTGGGTACCAGCTAAAATTGCCAAAACCACTCCGCCAATAATGACGTAATGGAAGTGTGCGACAACAAAATACGTATCATGGTATTGATAATCAGCTGCTGCTGCAGCAAGCATGACCCCGGTTACACCGCCTGCAACAAAAGACGGAATAAAGGCAACTGCATAATGCATCGGAGTCGTGAATTTCACACTTCCGCCCCACATCGTCAACAGCCAGTTGAAGATCTTGATCCCTGTTGGCACACCAATGGCCATTGTCGCAACAGCAAAAATCGCATTGGCAACAGGCCCCAAGCCAGTTGTAAACATATGGTGCGCCCAAACCATGAACCCTAAGAAACCGATTAAAACGGTTGCAAATACCATTGATGAATATCCAAATAAGCGCTTTCTTGAAAAAATCGCAAATATTTCCGAGAAAATACCGAAAGCGGGCAATACTAAAATATAGACTTCAGGGTGCCCAAAGATCCAGAAAAGATGTTCCCAAATCACTGTATTTCCACCCATCGAAACATTAAAAAAATTGGCTCCGAACAAACGGTCAAACATCATCAATACTAATCCGACAGTTAGCGGCGGAAAAGCAAACAAAATAAGTCCAGATGTTACAAATGTGGTCCAAGTAAATAGCGGCATTCGCATATATGTCATCCCGGTAGCACGCATGTTAATAATCGTTACAAGGAAGTTGATTCCGCCAATTAATGTTCCAATCCCCGAAATTTGGATACCGAGGATATAAAAATCCACCCCATGGCCTTTCGAAGCAATCGTTAACGAGGCATAGGACGTCCAGCCGGCATCAGGCGCACCTCCTAAAAACCAGGAAAGATTTAAAAATAGTCCGCCAAAGAAAAACAGCCAAAATCCCAAAGCATTTAAAAATGGAAAAGCAACATCGCGGGCACCTATTTGCAGCGGCATAACCGCATTCATAAACCCGAACAAAAGCGGCATAGCTGCAAGGAAGATCATTGTTGTACCGTGCATTGTCATAATTTCATTGTAAAGACTGGCGCTCACAAAATCATTATTCGGCACTGCAAGCTGGATGCGGATAAAAAGAGCTTCAATCCCACCGATCAGGAAGAACAATCCTCCGGCCATGAAGTATAGAATGGCAATTTTTTTATGGTCAACCGTCGTAAGAAAATCCCAAACCGTCCCGCCAAACCCCTTTTTTTGAGCATAGCTACTCACAAATTCAACCTCCCCTTTAACAAAATCCCCTTTATTGTTGAACTTTCAACCCCATTAAATATTCTGCCAGTCCATCTAGCTGTTCTTCTGTCATTTGCGGGTATTTTCCCGACATTTTATTTCCTGGCTTATACGATTCCGGGTTTCGGATCCAATTTTTCAAGTCTGTTTTTGTATGCGGCAAAATTCCTGCTATCCGTGATCGATCGCCGGAGTTTGTCAGGTTTGGCGCAACTCGGGCTGTATCTGGCATATTATTAGCAGGTGTGACAGCATGGCAGCCAATGCAGCTTTTATTGAAAATTTCCTGACCTTGTTTTGCCAAATCAGTTGTGGCCGGCTGTGCTTTTTTTACCTTTTTCATCGCGGTAACCCAATCATCAAATTGGCTTCTTGGCATCGCTTTCACTTTGAAATCCATTAAGGCATGGGATGGACCGCAAAGTTCAGCACATTTACCATAGAAAAAATTGCCAGCTTCATTTGATTTTTTATTATCGAATTCGAGCCAAAATTTGTTGACATTGTCTGTATTGGTATCCATTTTTCCTCCTACTGCCGGAATCCAGAACGAATGCTTGACATCCATTGATTTTAAATTAAAGTAAACCCTTTCATTTGTTGGTACTACAAGTTCTTGACTCGTAACAATACCGATTCCTGGGTATTCAAAATCCCACCAGTAAAGATGTGAACGTACATTGACAACAAGTGCCTTCGAATTTTTCTTTTCCCCAGCAGAAACATCTGCCAGTTTAAAGGTTGCAACGATCGTCGGTACAGCAAGGATGAGAAGCAGGAGGATCGGGATAACAGTCCAAACCATTTCTAATTTATGATTTCCTTCGACTTGCTTTGGAATCTCATCTCCCTTGCGCCG
>JAKACS010000602.1 GCA_021821235.1 Bacillota bacterium | reverse complement strand
GGTACTTGCGCTTATTTTTTCTTCGAAATGGAGCGGTGCTGTTGCGTTAATTATCTTTACCGCTTGGCAAATCATCTTGATTAAAAGTTACATTGCCTACAGGCTTAAGGCAAACAACAGCTGGATCTTTTATATCGCTGTGATTCTTTCCATCCTGCCGTTAACGATGTCTAAACTGGCACCGTATATGGGTGTAACAAATTGGATCGGTTTTTTAGGGATTTCCTATCTGACGTTTCGAGGAACCCAATTAATCATTGAGACACGAGATGGATTGATTAAAAAACAAATACCGGTTATCAGCCTGCTTTATTTTATAATGTTTTTTCCGACCATTTCATCGGGTCCAATCGACCGGTTCCGCCGCTTTGACAAAGATTTGCATGCGGACTTATCGAAAGATCAATATAAACTGCTGCTTTATCAAGGGATTAATAAAATTTTCAAAGGATTTTTATACAAATTCATAATCGGCTATTCGATCAATCATTATTTTATGGCCAATTTGGGGAATATTTCGACGAGCAATTTTCAAAACGAGTGGCTCTATATGTATGCATACAGCTTATACTTGTTCTTTGACTTTGCCGGATACACTGCCTTTGCCACAGGCGTCAGCTATATGATGGGAATCAAATCGCCTGAAAACTTTAATATGCCATTCATCAGTCGAAATATAAAAGATTTCTGGAACCGTTGGAATTTGACTCTCTCTTTCTGGTTCCGCGATTATGTGTATATGCGTTTCATGTTTCTAATGACGAAGAAAAAGTGGATAAAGAACAGAAATGTTGTATCCAATATAGGATACGTCCTGCTATTCTTATTAATGGGTGTATGGCACGGATTGGCAATCCAATATATTATTTACGGAATGTATCATGCGATCGTGATGGTACTCTATAATTCTTTTGAAAACTTTAATAAGAAGCATAAGTGGTGGCCGCAAAACAAGTGGATTCATGTTGTTTCGGTGATCATCACCTTCCACGTCATTACATTCGGGTTTTACATTTTTTCAGGAAGACTTATTCATTCATAAAGGAGATTGATTACAATGGAATTTAAAGATCAAGTATTCGAATTATTAGCAGAAATTTGCCAAGATGAGGTTGTGAAAGAAGATCCGAATATTGATATTTTTGAGACGGGCTTACTCGATTCCTTTGGCACTGTAGAAATGCTTGTTCAAATTGAAGAACGCTTCGGTATCACCGTGCCGATCACAGAGTTTGACCGGGATACATGGAATACACCAAACAATATTGTCAATCAGTTGGCTGATTTCAGATGAAAAAAGCGTTATTTTCACCAATAATTCTGGCATTCGTTGTTTTGTTCAGTCTTATGGTGATTCCGAATCAATGGATTGAGCGCTTTATTTCAAAATCACGTGTGAGTGATGCGGCTACAGAATTGAATCCATTTATGTTCCAAGGAAAGTATGTTCAAGATAAAATGCTCGAAGACCCGCGGTACTTACCTATCTATGGTTCTTCTGAGCTTTCGCGATTGGATCAGTTCCATCCGTCCAATTATTTCCAGGTCAACAACGCTAGTTTTACTCCTTTTCTGATTGGCCGTGGCGGCATGGAATCGCTGATCCATTTCATGAATCTATCAGAACATACCAATCAACTAAAGGGAAAAAAATTGGTTTTCGTGCTGTCACCACAATGGTTTCAGCCCAAAGGTACGGATGAATCACATTTTGTGCCTAACTATTCCACCCTGCAAGGATACGATCTCGCGTTTAATCAGAAAGTTGATCCAAAGTTAAAGAAATTGGCAATCAAGCGTTTGCTTCGATTCAGTCCAGTTCGCAAGGATCAAATGCTCGCTACTTTGTACAAAGCAGAGATTTCCAATGATCCTTGGATAAAGCAAAAAGCAGCCTTGATTCGACCGTTTGCCTACTTTTATCGCAATATCCTTGAGAAAAAAGATTTGTATTATACGTTGTCTGGCGGCGTGCCGCGTAACCGTGTCATCAGCCAATCGGTTAAAGACAAATCGTGGGCACAGCTGCGGAAAGAAGCCAATCGCGTCGGCAAAAGCCAGGCAACCAATAATCGTTTTTATATTATTAACTCGCAATATAATAAGATCAAATCCCGCGTGCCATCTTTAAAAAATTATAAACGCGGTGCATCCTATGGTAAATCGGTCGAATATCACGATTTTCAACTTGTCCTTGACTTGTTGAAAAAGTCTGGAGCCGATCCGCTGTTTATTTCTGTTCCAGCTAATGGTCCTTGGTATGATTATACTGGCTTTCCAAAGACGGGGCGCACAAGCTATTACAAACGGATTAAGCAGCAAATTGAAGCAGAAGGTTTTCAAATAGCAGATTTTTCGACGCATGAATACGATCCATATTTTATGAAAGATACGATTCATATTGGTTGGAAAGGGTGGGTTTATGTGGACCGGGCGATTCAGGATTTTGTTGCTGGAAAGCCCCAAAGCAATCATCCCGTTCAAACACTCGTCGAGGCGAAAAAATAGCCCGGCGAGTGTTTTTGCTTTTTAAGCTTTAGTGTTGATTTTATATTAGTGTTTGAAGCCAATCTCTTGTCCAGCTAGGGTATCAAAATAAACTAGTCCTTGGTAGCAGGTTGGAGTATAATGATTTAAAATAGACCTATCTTGGGAGAGTGAAAGCCATGTTTTCAAATATTGGTGTACCTGGCTTGATTTTAATTCTCATTGTTGCACTGGTGATTTTCGGTCCAAACAAGCTGCCGGAGATTGGCCGCGCCTTTGGAAAATCGTTGAGTGAGTTTAAGAAAGCAACTGCTGGAATAACCGATGATAGTAAAGAAGAGATCAAGCAGGAAATTGCGGAAAGTAAAAAGGAAGAAAAATAACCGAAAAGGAGTGCCGAGGTCTACCAGCACTCCTTTCACCTGCTACCCTAGTCCAAATCGCCGAAGGAACCAAAGAATTCATAATGAATCCGTTCTTTCGGAACGCCCCATTGTTTAAGCGCCTGATTTACTGCTTTCATAAATGGCTCCGGACCGCAGAAGTAATAATCACCATGGTTGGATGGCAGGGTATCTTGCATCCACTCTAACGTAATGTAGCCATCCTTGTCATAATTCCTCGCAGCTTCATCCTCATCAGTCGGTTTTTCATAAATCACATATGACTTCAAAC
>JAKACS010000601.1 GCA_021821235.1 Bacillota bacterium | reverse complement strand
GCCGTTTTTGAAGGAACTGTACCATATGTCATGCGCCATTTTCCTCTTCCATTTGAAATCGATAAGTGGGAAGTTCGACGGGGCGAGACTGCGAATGAATACGTTTATAATGGAAATGAAAGCGAGATGTTGCTTCAGATCGAAGATATACAAAAAGAAATGAACAAACTGATGGATTTTTACAAATATTCCTTAAACAATGGAAAAAAAGAAATCACATTGATCCTATTAAGTGGGGATCATCCAATGCTTCCGTTTATTTTTCGAGAATTAAAAGAAAATTCTGCTGTTCCCGCGGAAATGCTCACACTTGAAGGCAACGCAAGGATAAAAACAGCTTCTATTCTTCCAGGGCATTTTCTTGCAGTAGGCCTGGCGCTAAAAGAGGTGAAATGATGCTTGTAGAAATCAATCTGCTGCCGAAAAAGGAGCCAAGAAAATTTGGCTTTCTTGCGGCGCTGCTGATTTTCGCCGTCTTATTTTTATCGATTGCAGCCATATATTTATGGCAGATCCATTCAACCAATCAGCAATTGGAAAAAGCCAATAAACAACTCGCACTGCTAGCTAAAGTAATCGAAACCAAGACGACTCAATCAAGACAGAATAAAACGCCAAATTATGGGAACCGTTTAAAAAATTCGATCAATTGGGTGGAGTCATCAAAAATTGAAATGGTACCTGTTCTGGATGAGTTAACATCCTTATTGCCGGAGCGCGGGTTTATCCTTTCATTTCAATCAGAGACGGAATCTGATACGGTAAAGTTGTCGGTGCAGTTTGATACTGCAAATGATGCTGCTTATTATTTAAACCGTCTCAACCAATCAAAAATGGTGGCTGAAGCAAGTATTGGTACTATTAGCAGCAATCCGGCTTCAACGGAAACACCTGCAAACTCCAATTTTTTGGCAACTGTGCCGGGGTTAGGAACAAACAGTCAAGTTCAAACTGGAAGCAGTGGTAATCTAACGAACGGAAACAATTCTGCAGGAATAAATGATCCTACAGGTGCAGTGAATGGACCGGCGCAAGTTGATTCCGACAGTGCAAATACTCAGGGACTCCCTCGCTCCTTGGTTCAGTTTACAATCAAGCTGAATCGAGAGGAAATAAAGAAAATCGAAACCAAGAGCAATCAAGCGGAAGGAGCAGCAGGATCATGAACATTTATTTTTCAAAACAGCAAAAGCTCGTTCTGCTAATCGTGATGCTGCTCTTGATATCATTTGTCTTATTTTTGCAATTCTTATTCTTACAGCCTGCAAAAACAGAATTAATAGCAAAACAAAAGACATTGCAAACCGAGCAAAGACTTGCCAAAGTAACGGCGCAAAAAAAGACTGGACAAACACAGGATGAAATAGCAGACACTCACGACCTGCAGTTAAAGCTTCCGGTAAAGCCGCTTCAAGCACAGTTTATTTTAGATTTGCAAAAAGTGGAGGCCATGTCAAACAGCGAGATTAAGTCGATGAATTTTACAAATGATAAACAAGCTGCTTCCATGACGAACCAGTCAAATCCACTAGCAGGGATTATCCAGTCGCCGCAAAACAGCAACCCAGGGTCAAGCGGTTCATCCCAGCAAAGCGCAACCACTGGCAAAAAACAAGCATCGGCTGCAATACCAAATGGTTTAGAAAAATTAACCGTTCAATTGACTGTCCAATCACCAAGCTATCAAGACTTTGAAAAATTTCTTGAAAATCTTGAAGGATTGAAGCGCTTGGTAGTGGTTGAAGCTATTCAGTATGCCGGTCTTAATGAAACGACTGCCATAACAGGAGAAAGCCATCCCTTTACGTCAACTCTAACGGTTTCCGCATTTTATATGGTGAATTTACCAGACTTGGAAAAGGATCTTCCAAAGATCGATACCCCGGAGCCAGCAGGGAAAAATGATCCATTAAACCAATTTCCCGACATTTTGAATCGATAGAAAAGGGGAAATTTGACGAAATCATTCGATAACAAGACGACAAAAGTCTTGTTATTTTTTTTTGCAACTATGATAGGATATAACAGATCAGCCGTCAGGTGGAAAGGAGCGACTGCAAATGGACAAGCTGGAAAGCGGCAAAACGATTACGATAAAAATTAATGGCAAAAATCAGTCATTTATCGACGAACAAACAGAAAAAGAAAGTCAAGTGGAAGAGGAGCCTGCAAATTCAGCAGCCGATCTTCACGCAAAACCGGAAGCCCATCAAGAAGTAGCAGCTTCAAAGGAGGCAGCTGAAGAAAGCTTTGATTGGATTTTTCCGGAAGAAGAAACAGGGACGGCAGAAGTAGCTACCTATAAAAAGGTGAACAACGTTGGAGTAAAAACGCAAAAACTTTCCGCCACATATAAAAAGGATCATATGCAAAAAAGACCGATAAAGCCGATTCTTTTTTCAACCATCATTGCCGTCCTAATCGGAACAAGTTTTGGGATGCTTATGCTTAAACTGGTTGTGATGAATCCAAGCAAACCGGCAGTCGTTGAAACCCCTGCAGCAGTTAACCAGGCAGTCGCTTCAACAAGTAGCAGTTCTGAATCTGCTGTGCTGAAAGCTTTTACTACGTATGTTGTACAAGAAGGCGTCTACACTTCAAAAAAATCAGCTGAGGGCATTTCGAAATTAGCTGTGCAAAAAGGTTTGCCGGCCAAAGTTGTTGAGATCAACGGCAAGAACTATTTGTTCCTCGGAATTGCAAATTCACTGGAAGCGGCAAAAGGGATGGAAAATGTTTTTAAAGGAAAAGGGATAAATGAACCATACTCAAAGGCATTGGCCGTTCCTGAAAAAAAATTAACAAATGTAAGCCCAGCTGAAAAAATGATCAGCGAAGCAATGCCGACTTATTTTTTAACGATATCAAAAGCCGCAGCGAATGCAATGGCCTCGGCTAAGGTGCCTGCCGATTTGCAAAAAGATCTTGCTTCTATTTCAATAGATGAAAAGCAGGTAAAAAACAAGCGGTTAAAAAGTTTAGCAACTGCTTTAGCAGGAGCCAATGAACAGTTAATTGAGTTTCAAAAATCCAAAAATCAGCAAGCAATTGTTAAAGCACAACAAGAATTGTTAACGTTTCTTCAATTGTATTATTCGTTGTAATTTTTTCGCCAAAATCTAGGAAAATTCGATTATTTTCCGGGAAATGCTGGAGCTGTCCT
>JAKACS010000600.1 GCA_021821235.1 Bacillota bacterium | reverse complement strand
TCTTTTTCTCAGCAAATCTTTCCACTGTTTTAAGAGCTTTTTACGGAGCTTCTTTAACATAGTGGATCATCTCCTTACTTCTTATTTTAAACGATCCTTGTCCAATGTAAAGCAGCCAAGCGAAAATATTGTAATTTTCCCGAAAAAAAAAGGCGGTTGTTTACGATTAGTATATGATGAAATGGCTGATTTTTTCATGGGTAATGATGGAATTAACATAACCGTAAATCAATTGACAAGAAACAGCAGAGCAGTTAGTGTTTTATTTATTAGGTTAAAAGAGGAGCAGGGAATAACGATGGGGAAGTTATATAGTGCACTAATCGTTTTGAGTCTAATTTGGGGGACTTCTTTTTTGTTTATGAAGTTATTGTTAGTGGAATTGCCACCCGCCGCGATTGTCTTTGGCAGAAGTTTTTTTGGAGTGCTGATTTTGTTGGCCGCACTGCTGCTTCAAAAGAAAAAACTAGCATTAAAAAAATTACCTTGGGGAAAATTGTTTCTCGTTGCATTGACAAATAATGTACTGCCATGGCTGTTTATCACAACGAGTGAAACAAAGATCACTTCAAGTATGGCATCGATTATCAATGCCACCACGCCAGTTTGGACACTTTTGATCGGCTTTTTATTTTTTGCTTCGCATCTGCGAAAAAATCAATGGATCGGAATCCTTGTTGGTTTTGCGGGAATTTTTGTTTTATCCGATCTCAAGCTCGGTGATTTGTTTTCAGGTAATACGCTTGGAGTTATTTTGATGACGGGTGCAACGATCAGTTATGGAATCGGGGCACAAATGTCGAAAAAATATCTTTCCGACTTATCAGTTCAAGAGATTTCTTTTTATACGTTGTTCATTTCAACCATCATGGGTATGGCATTTATGATAGTTTTGGATCCTTCATCAGCTAAAACTGCTTTCCATTTAGAATTCCTTCTTCCGTTTCTCGGTTTAGGTGCTTTTGGATCAGGACTAGCCTATTTGCTTGATTCTTTCCTTGTAAAAGAAGGGAGTGCCGAATTTGCTTCGCTCGTTACGTATATAGTTCCGATTTCTGCTATAATTTGGGGTGCGGTTCTTTTGAACGAGCCCGTACACTTTTCCATGCTGCTCGGTTTAATCATTATTTTTGCGGGTGTTTATCTTTCTTCCCGCAAACCAAAAATTTCTGAAGAAAAATCAGCGGTAGCATAGAAAAAATAAAAAGGAGTATGCGATGAAAAAAATTGTCTTTTTTGACATAGATGGAACATTGCTCGACCATGAGAAAAATTTACCGGAAAGCACAAAAGAGGCGCTGGCAATGCTGAAGAAAAACGGGGTATTTGTAGCGATTGCAACAGGAAGAGCACCATTTATGTTTAAGAGTTTACGGGAAGAATTGGAGATTGACTCGTTTGTCAGCATTAATGGTCAATACGTCGTTTTTGAAAATAAAATGATTTTTGAAAATCCGCTTAATCAATCTGAGCTCGAACGCTTTTTTGCTGTGGCGAAGAAAAACAATCATCCCCTTGTTTTTCTAACGGATCAGACGATGAAAGCGACGGTCAAATATCATCCACATATAGAAGAAAGTATGGGAACTCTGAAGTTTATACACCCAGAGGAAGATGCGTCTTTTTACCGCGGCAAAAAAATATACCAGACATTGCTGTTTTGCGAGGAGCACGAGGAGCATTTTTACCGGGAACAGTACCCAAATTTTGATTTTATCCGCTGGCATCCGTATTCGCTGGATATTTTGCCTGCAGGCGGCTCAAAAGCAGAAGGAATAATAAAAATGATCGAACGGCTTGGCTTTCAGTTAAAAGACGTTTACGCATTTGGCGATGGATTGAACGACATTGAGATGTTAAAAACGGTAGGAACAGGCGTTGCAATGGGCAATGGGGAGCCATTGGCAAAAAAAAATGCAAATTTGATCACACGTGATGTAGCCGAAGACGGGATTTGGCATGGATTAAAGGAACTGCATTTAATTTAAAATGAAAGAAACTCGCCACATGAGGCGAGTTTCTTTTATCTTTCAATTGCAATTGCATTAGGGCTAACTTTATACGGATCATTTTTGTCAATCAAATCATAGAACATGATGCCGTTTAAGTGGTCAATTTCATGCTGAAAAACGATAGCTGGCAATCCCTTCAGACGGAGTTTTACTTCTTTTCCATCTACATCCATGCCCTTCACCGTTACACGGGCATGGCGCGGGACATAACCGGGAATGGCACTGTCAACCGAAAGGCATCCTTCTCCTGCGAGCAGATAGGCCTGTTCAACCGAATGGCTGACGATTTTTGGGTTGAATAATGCATAGCTGTACAGCTTGCCTTTGTCATCGTGAACATGGATAGCGATCATCCGCTTTGACACATCAATTTGCGGTGCTGCTAATCCGACACCCGGGCGCAGCCCGTAAGCAGAGGCAATCTCTTCATTTTGACTGTTTTTTACAAATTCTAAAAGGCTGCTAAGTATTTGTTTATTTTCTTCCGATGGCGGCATAGGTACTTCTGTTGCAATTTGCCTTAAAGTAGGATGGCCATCTCGAATAATATCCTCCATCGTTAACATAATCTTTCTTCACTCCTGTAAAACGAAAATATGCTCTCTGTCAATAGAATAACAAACAATCAAGGAAAAGTTAACAAATGTATCCCCGATTATAAATATTGAGCAATCTAACTTCCGTTCCGATCAACAGATTCTTTCATTCTACATAAATGAAAATGAGAAGGCGCATGCCTTCTCGTCGGAATTTTATATTGTTAGTTCCAGCAGGCGCAGCCGACGATAATGAGCAGAATGAACAAGACAACGATTAGCGCAAAACCTGCACCAAAACCACCGCAGCCTCCTACACCAAATCCACCATAGCCTCCTGCAATAGGGTAACCGCCACCATATCCGCCATAATATCCGTACATAAGGTTTCCTCCTCTACTATTATTTTTTCACCTCTTGGATTATTTTGAGGGATTACTACAGCCTATGAAAACTGCCCGGAGTTGTATAGGCCGCAGCCTAGCATAAATTGAAAAACGCTCGAATAAAAATATTGAAGAAGGGACAAGCTTCTTCCGCTTCATCTTCTTTGCAGCTGCCCCTTGTCAACTTGGATAAGTCTCGATATAGTTAGAATGGTTTAAATGAATGGGGGATTTT
>JAKACS010000599.1 GCA_021821235.1 Bacillota bacterium | reverse complement strand
TTTTTTGTCGTTAGTGGTTTCGGCGTTAAACATGGTGAATCCGTATTTTGCCGGAAAGATTGTGGATAGGGTCATTTTGGGCGGTCAAAGTGGCTTGTTGGTTCCGTTTATAGGACTGATGGTTGGAGTCACTGTGATCAAGACCGTGATTCGCTACAATTATCAATTGATGTTTGAGCGGGTGTCCCAGAGCGTTATTTTTACGATGAGGGAACAGTTGTATGATCGCCTTCATCAGCTTGATTTTAGTTTTTATGACCGGACGAAAACAGGCGATATCATGGCTCGGATGACAGGGGATTTGGAAGCAGTTCGGCATTTTACGGCTTGGGTTATTTATATGATTTTTGAAAATCTGACAATCCTCTTGTTTGCGCTTATCTTCATGTTCTCGATTCATCCGCCGTTAGCTTTGGCGATGCTTGCGGTTACACCGATTATTGGCTTTTTTGCTTACCGATTAGCCTACACGGTTAAACCGACGTTTTCAGAAATCAGGGGACAGTTTGCCAGATTAAATTCAGTGGTTCAAGAAAATATTAGTGGCAACCGGGTTGTCAAGGCTTTTGCCAAAGAAGACTATGAAATTGATAAATTCTCAGTTGAAAACCAAGCGTTCAAAGAAAAAAATATTGTCTCTGCATATGTTTGGGAAAAGTTTTTGCCCATTCTTGATTCGCTTGCCGGGATCTTATCGGTCGTGATGATTTTGGTTGGCGGCATCATGGTGATAAACGGTTCGCTTTCGCTTGGACAGTTGGTTACCTTTAATTTATTGCTATGGGCTTTGAACAATCCGATGCGTATGGCCGGCTGGCTGATCAACGATGTGCAGCGCTTCATTGCCTCGGCGGAAAAAGTGGAAGATTTGCTCAATACGAAACCGAAAATAACCAATAGTTCGATGACAGCCAATGTGAAAAATTTAAAAGGTGTTGTTGAATTTGATCATGTCTCTTTTAGCTATGGGGATGGGTCTGTTTTAGAAAATATTCACTTTAAAGTCATACCAGGCCAGACAGTGGGAATTATTGGGCCGACCGGTGCCGGAAAGTCAACATTGGTTAATCTGTTAAGCAGATTTTATGATCCGGAACACGGTGAGGTAAGAGTGGATGGAGTGAATGTGAAAAATTGGGATATCCATCAGTTAAGAGACAATATTGCGATGGTCATGCAGGATATTTTTCTGTTTTCCGATACGATTGAAGGAAATATTGCCTATGGCAATCCGGCGGCTTCCATTGAATCCGTTCAATCAGCAGCAAAGGCGGCGGAAGCTCACGGTTTTATTTCCGAGCTTCCGGACGGATACGATACGATTGTTGGCGAACGAGGCGTTGGCTTATCCGGGGGGCAAAGGCAGCGGATTGCATTAGCAAGAGCCTTTTTGAAAGATCCAGCGATCCTGATTCTAGATGATACTACTTCAGCAGTGGACATGGAAACGGAATTGAAAATTCAGCAAACGCTCCATTCTGTACTTCAAGAAAAAACGTGCTTTATTATTGCCCACCGTATTTCCTCCGTCAAAGAAGCAGATTTTATCCTTGTCATGGACAATGGAAGAATCATTGAAAGAGGCAAGCATGAGGAGCTAATTAAGAAAAAGGGCTACTACTACCATGTGTTTAAAAATCAATTTGGTAATTTCGATGAGCAATCCGGCAGTGAGGAAGTGATTTCTTTAAATGGCACGCAATAAATTTGATGTTGATGAAGAATTGGAATCTCCTTTTCGTTTCATCCATTTAAAGCGATTGTTTGGTTATTTAATCCCTTATAAAAAGAAATTAGTATTAACTGTAATCATTATGCTCGTAGCCAGTGCGGCAAATTTGATTGGACCGTATCTGATTAAACAGGCAATTGATGACAAAATTCCAAACAAAGACATCGCGGGACTATGGGTTCTTGCGGGTATTTACTTACTCTCTTTAGTCATTACAGGGGTGAGTTTGAAGTATAAAATTCGCATGATGACAGACATTGGGCAAAGCGTCATTCAAAATATACGGAGCGATTTGTTTACCCACTTACAAAAATTATCTTTCTCTTTTTACGATAACCGGCCGCATGGGAAAATTCTTGTGCGGGTGGTCAATTATGTTAATTCTTTAAGCGACTTGCTTTCAAATGGATTGATTAATTTAATTACCGATCTTTTTAGTCTTGTAGTGATTTTAGCCTTTATGTTTTCGATTAATGTAAAACTGACGCTCTTGTCCATGGTTGGTTTTCCTATCCTAGGGATTGTCATTTTTTTGATAAAAAATGCCCAGCGTCGGGCTTGGCAAACGTTGAGCAATAAACAATCCAACATGAATGCGTATATTCATGAAAGCATTAACGGAATAAAAGTAACGCAGGCTTTTTCACGGGAAGCAGAAAACAAGCGTATTTTTCGCGATGTATCCGAAAGTTATCGGACCTCGTGGATGAAGGCGGTAAAAATTCAATTTTTACTTTGGCCTTCAATTGAGAATCTTTCAACTTTAACCGTTTCCCTCATTTATATTGTTGGGATTTCGCAAATCAATCAAGGTGTGACGGTGGGAGCATTAATTGCATTTATCGGCTATATTTGGATGTTTTGGACTCCCTTAACAAATATCGGAAACTTTTATAATGCCATTATCAATGCAACGGCCTATTTGGAGCGGATTTTTGAAATGATGGATGAAAGACCGACTGTTTTGGATGCGCCGCATGCAAGCGAATTGCCAGCCATCAAAGGGAAGGTTGAATTTAAACAGGTTGAGTTTGGCTACGAGGGTGAGGAAAAAATTCTCCATGATCTGAATTTTAGTGTTAACCCTGGTGAAACGATTGCCCTTGTAGGAGCGACAGGATCTGGTAAAACAACCATTATCAGCTTGATCAGCCGTTTTTATAATCTAAACAATGGAAAAATTGAAATAGACGGGATTGACATCGGGACGGTAACTCTTTCGTCTCTCCGCAAGCAAATGGGTGTGATGCTGCAGGATCCGTTTATTTTCTCTGGCACAATTATGGATAATATCCGCTATGGCCGCTTGGATGCAACCGATGAAGAAGTGATTGAGGCGGCAAAAGCCGTGCAGGCTCATGAGTTTATTAGCCGTTTGCAAGATGGATATTATACAGAGGTGAACGAAAGAGGATCAAGGCTTTCCACCGGTCAGAGGCA
>JAKACS010000007.1 GCA_021821235.1 Bacillota bacterium | reverse complement strand
CTCTTCGTTTGGGGAATCCTTCAAGGACAGATGTGGCTGTTTTATATCATCACTCTTGTAGTAATTGTTGCTATTGTTTTTTATATTCAAAAAGCGGCCAGAGGAAAAATTCTGCTAGGCGTATCACTTGGCCTTATGCTTGGAGGTGCGATCGGTAATTTTATTGATCGAGTTTTTCGAAAGGAAGTCGTAGATTTTGTTAATACTTATATTTTTGGCTATGACTTCCCAATCTTTAATGTTGCTGATTCATCTCTCGTCATTGGCGTTGGTCTGTTAATGATTCAAATGCTCCTTGACGAGCGAGAAACGAAGGAGAAAACGTATGGAGAAAATGGAACACATCGTTCATGAGGGCCAAAAAGGGGAACGGATCGATAAAGTTCTTTCCTCATTGAATGATGATTGGTCAAGAAGCCAGGTTCAGCAGTGGATTAAAGATGGCAATATACTTGTCAATCAGCAACGTGTAAAAACGAATTACAAGGTTTCTTTAGCAGATCGCATCGAGATCGAAATACCAGAACCGGAAATACTTGATGCTGTCCCTGAGGAGATGGATCTCGATATTTATTATGAGGACAGCGATGTTCTAGTCGTCAATAAACCGAGAGGAATGGTTGTACACCCGGCTCCCGGCCATTTAACCGGTACGCTTGTCAACGGCTTGATGGCCCATTGCAAAGATTTGTCAGGAATCAATGGTGTATTGCGGCCGGGAATTGTCCACCGGATTGATAAAGATACATCCGGATTGTTAATGGTGGCGAAAAACGATAAGGCGCATGAAAGCCTTGTGAATCAATTGGTCGAAAAAACTGTCACCCGGAAGTATAAGGCAATTGTTCATGGCGTGATCCCGCATGACTTTGGAACAATTGACGCACCTCTTGGCCGCGATCCAAAAGACCGGCAAAGTATGACAGTGGTTGATGAAGGAAAGCACGCAGTCACCCATTTCCATGTGCTTGAACGGTTTCAAAATTATACGTTCATTGAGTGCCAATTGGAAACGGGGCGAACACACCAAATTCGCGTGCATATGAAGTATATCGGCTACCCGCTTGCGGGCGATCCTAAATACGGTCCCAAAAAAACGTTAGATATCGACGGACAGGCACTGCATGCGGGAATTTTAGGGTTTGTCCACCCGAGAACTGCGGAGTATTTGGAATTTGAAGCGCCGTTGCCAGATGATTTCACCCGCTTACTTGAGCAACTGCGAAAATAAAAATGGGGATTGACAAAATGTGTCGATTTAAGCTATGATAGCTATAGTTGAATATGCCTTTAAGAACAGTCCCGTGAGGCTGAGAAGGAAACGGTTTAGAAGTAGAAGCCAGAAGTACTGTGATCTGTAGCTTCTCTTTGCGAATGAACGTGTCAGCCTCTCGCCGGATCGGTGGGAGGTTTTATTTTTAAACAAAAGCAGGTGACAATGATGAAACAAAAAGCTTTGGTGCTTGATGAGAAGGCCATTCATAGAGCCTTAACAAGAATAGCCCATCAGATTATTGAAAAGAATAAAGGTATTGATGACTGTATTCTTGTTGGCATTCGCACCCGGGGAATTTTCCTGGCAAGGAGGCTGGCAGAAAAAATCGTCGAAATCGAAGGGCGTTCAATTGCCGTTGGTGAAATTGATATTACCCTCTATCGCGATGATTTAACAAAGAAAAGCGATAATCCGCTCGTAAAGGGTTCGGATATTCCGGTTGAGATTACCGATAAAAAAGTCATCCTTGTGGACGATGTTCTGTTTACGGGTAGAACGGTTCGGGCAGGAATGGATGCGATTATGGACATCGGCCGGCCGGCATCAATCCAGCTTGCTGTCCTGGCTGACCGCGGCCATAGAGAACTGCCGATCCGGGCAGATTTCGTCGGCAAAAACATACCAACATCAAGCTCTGAAAAAGTTGTCGTTGAATTAGTGGAAGTTGACAGTATCGATCAAGTGAGCATTTACGATAAATAAATAAACACCCTTTTAACGGCAGTCCTGCGAGGCTGACAAAGGGAAAAGCCAAAAGGAAAAACGGCCTTTTCTACCTCTTTGTCCAGCAGCAGGCAAAGAGGTTTTTTTAGTTCATGACGACTATAGAAAATTTCCATCATGGGTTTAAATGGATTGTAGGGGGAAGTAAAAATGAAGAATCAACCAATTTTAGATGTAAAGGATATCCCGAAACCGAGTCAGTGGCTGACCTTAAGTTTGCAGCATTTGTTTGCAATGTTTGGGGCGACGATTTTAGTGCCATATCTTGTTGGCCTTAGTCCTTCCATTGCCTTGATATCGAGCGGCTTGGGAACACTTGCGTTCCTGCTGTTAACAAAATGGCAAGTGCCGGCTTATTTAGGATCTTCTTTTGCCTACATTGCACCGATCATTGCGGCAAAGAAAGAATGGGGCATTGGAGGGGCCATGCTGGGAACCTTTCTTGTAGGAGTCGTATATGTAATCGTGGCTCTCGTTATTAAAAAAGCCGGCTATCGCTGGATCATGAGGCTGCTGCCGGCAATCGTAGTGGGACCAGTGATTGTTGTCATCGGCTTGGCGCTGGCCGGAACGGCAGTTGGCATGGCGATGAACGATCCTTCTGGAAAATACAGCCTGCTTTATTTCTCGGTAGCACTTGTAACCCTTGCGGCAACCATTATCTTCTCGATTTACTTTAAAGGAATGCTTAGCATCATCCCAATCTTGGCCGGAATAGTGATTGGATATGTGTATGCCCTGATTGTCGGGATTGTTGACTTTAAACCAGTAATTGAAGCAAAATGGTTTGAGATTCCTGACTTTGTCTTCCCATTTGTTCATTATCAAGTGAAATTTTCTTGGGACATTGCATTGCTGATGGTTCCGGTGGCTGTTGTTACCTTGTCTGAACACATAGGCCACCAGCTTGTTTTAAGTAAAGTTGTTAGCCTTAATTATATTAAAGAACCCGGTCTGCAGCGTTCCATTCTCGGAGATGGTACGGCAACACTGATTTCCGCACTTGTGGGCGGTCCGCCAAAAACAACCTACGGTGAAAATATCGGAGTTTTGGCAATCACCCGCGTGTTTAGTGTATACGTCGTTGCCGGTGCTGCGGTCATTGCGATAATCTTCGGTTTTGTTGGAAAAATAACCGCTCTGATCCACTCGATTCCAACACCGGTAATGGGCGGCGTTTCGATCTTACTCTTCGGAATTATCGCTTCGTCTGGTTTGCGGATGCTCGTGGACAGTAAAATCGATTTTGGTGATAAACGAAACCTCGTCATTTCTTCCGTGATCCTTGTCATTGGAATTGGCGGAGCGTTTATTAAAGTAACCAATTCTTTTCAAATTCAAGGAATGGCACTTGCTGCCATCTGCGGAATTGTCTTAAACCTTGTGTTGCCAGGCAGACCAGATGAGGCAGGAGACGATATGTTTGGAGAAATGACAGAGAACCAGCAATTCAATGAATCATATGAGAATGAAAAAGTATAAGTTGCCTTATAAATCTTATAGAGTAAGATTATCCAGAATAAAGCCTACCTTTTAAATAAGTCCAAGAGAGTCTTAGAAGGGTGTCAAGCTTTGTCCAATTGCATTTGCTAGGGGAGAAGATCCTTCCAGCATGGACTTTAGACAGCACCCTGATCAGTGAATTAGGGTGCTGTTTTTATATGTACTGCGCTCGCCGATTTTGCCAATCTGCTAGCTAACTGAATGTGAAAATCAAGGGGGAATTATGGTGAAACATTTATTGACGACGGCTGAATTAAGTGTTGTTGAAATCTTGGAGATTCTTGCTGACGCCCAGCGTTTTGCTGAAGGAATGGTGTGGAGACCGAAGGATACCAAGTTTGCAGCAAATCTTTTCTTTGAACCAAGTACAAGAACGAAAAGCAGTTTTGAAATGGCGGAGAGAAAACTTGGTTTGGATGTAATTCCGTTTGAAGTAAATACTTCCAGTGTTCAAAAAGGAGAAACATTGTATGACACAGTGAAAACATTGGAGTCCATTGGTGTATCGGCAGTTGTGATTCGTCATCCGGAGGATCGCTACTTTGATTCATTAGCAGGGAAGGTTTCTATACCTATCATTAATGCCGGCGATGGCTGCGGACACCACCCCACCCAATCCCTTCTTGATCTCTTAACCATCCAGCAGGAATATGGCAGCTTTATTGGCAAGAAGGTTGCGATTATTGGAGACCTTCGCCACAGCAGAGTGGCGCGCTCAAATGCCGATGCATTGACGCGATTTGGTGCTGAAGTCATTTTTTCAGGACCGGAAGAATGGTTTGATTCCCGGATTATGGAAAATGGCCGATATGAACCGGTTGATCATGCGATTTCAGAAGCAGATGTCGTCATGCTTCTACGCGTTCAGCATGAACGCCATCAAGAAGAAGGCTACTTCAGTGCTGAAGAATACCATAAGCAATATGGATTAACGGTTGAGCGCGAACAGAGAATGAAGCCGGGCAGCATTATCATGCACCCTGCTCCAGTCAACCGAAATGTTGAAATTGCCGATGGTCTTGTTGAATGCAAACGGTCAAGAATTTTTAAACAAATGCAAAACGGTGTTTTTGTCAGAATGGCAGTATTAAAAAGAGTACTAGAAAATGTTCAGGGGGGATCAAGCAATGAAGCTATTAATCAAAAATACGAGATATATAGTTAATCACGGTCAAATCAAGCAGGGAGACATTTTAATAGAAAATGGAACAATAAAAGAAATCGGCTTGGAACTAAAAGTAGTCGCTGATCAAATCGTTGACGCCACAGGGTTAGTTGCAGCACCTGGATTTATCGATTTACATGTCCATCTTCGCGAGCCGGGCGGCGAGAAAAAAGAAACAATCGAAACCGGTACGCAGGCAGCAGCGAAAGGTGGTTTTACAACTGTTGCAGCGATGCCGAATACAAGGCCTGTACCGGATTCTAAGCAGCAAATGGAATGGCTGCAATCCCGCATTAAAGAATCGGCAAATGTCCGCGTTCTACCGTATGGCTCGATTACCGTCAGAGAGCTAGGCGAAGAACTAACAGATTTTTCAAGTCTAAAAAAAGCTGGTGCATTTGCTTTAACCGATGACGGCGTTGGGGTACAATCAGCGGCACTCATGCTAGAGGCGATGAAAAAAGCAGCTGATTGCAATTTGGCCATTGTCGCTCATTGCGAGGAAAATACTTTAATCAACAAAGGCTGCGTCCACGAAGGCAATTTTTCCATAAAACATGGATTAAACGGTATTCCTTCTGTTTGCGAATCGGTTCAAATTGCCCGCGATGTTCTACTTGCTGAAGCAGCCGGATGCCATTACCATGTCTGCCATATCAGCACGAAAGAATCGGTCAGGACGGTACGGGATGCCAAGCGTGCGGGTATCAACGTCACCGCGGAAGTGACGCCACACCATTTATTATTATGTGAAGAGGATATCCCCGGCCTTAATGCCAATTACAAAATGAATCCGCCACTAAGAAGCCGTGCAGATCAAGCGGCATTAGTTGAAGGACTTTTGGATGGAACAATCGATTTTATCGCCACCGATCATGCGCCGCATACAGCTGAAGAAAAAAGCGAAGGTATGCAGCTTGCACCGTTTGGGATTGTCGGATTGGAAACAGCCTTTCCGCTTCTCTATACAAATTTTGTTTTAAAAAACATCCTTACGCTTGAAGAACTGATTAACATGCTGACAATAATGCCTGCGGAGGCGTTTGGCCTGCCATATGGAAGAATGGACATCGGTGCGGCAGCGGACATTGTGCTGTTAAATTTACAAGAAGAACGCTCAATTAATCCAGATAAGTTTTTATCAAAAGGGAAAAATACGCCATTTGCTGGCTGGAAATGCCAAGGCTGGCCGGTTATGACCATTGTGGAAGGAAAAATTGTTTGGGAAGAAGGGTGTGCACGCATATGAAAAGACAACTCATTTTAGAAGATGGAACCATTTTGATCGGCAATGCGTTTGGCAGCAATACAGACACAATCGGGGAAGTCGTTTTTAACACCGGGATGACCGGTTACCAGGAAATTCTTTCTGACCCTTCTTATTGTGGGCAAATTGTCACGCTTACATATCCACTTATCGGCAATTACGGAATCAACCGCGATGATTTTGAATCGATCACCCCTGCAGTAAAAGGGTTTGTGGTCAAAGAAACGGCTGATTTTCCGTCTAACTGGCGTTCGGATTTAACATTGGATGAATATTTTAAGCGAAAAAAAATTCCCGGAATTTCCGGTATTGACACAAGAAAGCTGACAAGAATCATCCGTCAGCATGGAACACTGAAGGGAACCATTTGCAGCATAGAGCGCGATGCAACGGAAGTGGTTGAATCCCTCCGCAGTGTAAAGCTGCCAACAGACCAGGTCAGCCAAGTGTCGACAAAAAATCCATATCCAAGCCCGGGACGCGGCAAGCGCGTCGTTCTCGTAGATTTTGGCATGAAGCACGGCATTTTACGCGAATTAAACAAGCGTGATTGTGATGTCATCGTTGTTCCTTATAATACAACTGCACAGGAAATCCTTGAGCTTCGCCCGGATGGAGTCATGCTCTCGAACGGACCTGGAGACCCAAAAGATGTCCCTGAAGGAATTGAAATGCTTCAAGGAATTTTAGGAAAGGTTCCATTGTTTGGTATCTGCCTTGGTCACCAGCTCTTTGCCCTAGCCTGCGGTGCGGAAACGGTGAAAATGAAATTCGGCCATCGCGGCTCCAATCACCCGGTTAAAGACTTGAAAACAGGTAAAGTGGCAATCACTGCACAAAACCATGGCTACACAGTTGAAACGGATTCGATTCACAATACAAGATTAGAAATTACCCATATAGCCATTAACGATGGAAGCGTGGAAGGATTAAAACACTTGGATTACGAGGCATTTACAGTGCAATATCACCCGGAAGCATCGCCTGGGCCGGAAGATGCCAATAACCTTTTTGATCAATTTATCGAAATGATGATTTCTGAAAAACAGGAGGTTCGCTAACATGCCAAAACGTACTGATATTCAAACCATCCTTGTCATTGGCTCAGGACCGATTGTCATCGGCCAGGCTGCTGAGTTTGATTATGCCGGCGCACAGGCGTGCATTGCTCTCAAAGAAGAAGGCTACCGCGTCATTTTGGTTAACTCCAATCCGGCTACGATTATGACAGATACCGAGATTGCCGACGTTGTCTATATTGAGCCGCTGACACTTGATTTTGTCAGCCGGATTATTCGCAAAGAACGGCCGGATGCATTGCTTGCCACCCTCGGAGGACAAACAGGGCTAAACTTAGCTGTTCAATTGGCAGAATCAGGGGTGCTTAAAGAATGCGGTGTTGAAATTCTCGGTACGAAACTGTCCGCAATTGAAAAAGCGGAGGATCGGGAATTGTTCCGCAATTTAATGAATGAACTTGAAGAACCTGTTCCTCCAAGCGCAATCATTCATCAGTTTGAAGAAGCTGAGCATTTTGTTGCTGAAATTGGCTATCCAGTCATTGTCCGTCCCGCTTATACTCTTGGCGGTACAGGTGGCGGGATTTGCCATAATCACAAGGAGCTTGAGGAAATCGTCACGAGCGGGTTAAAGAACAGCCCTGTCCATCAATGTTTGCTTGAAAAAAGCATTGCCGGCTACAAAGAGATTGAGTATGAAGTGATGCGGGATTCAAATGACAACGCGATCGTCGTCTGTAATATGGAAAACATCGATCCTGTCGGAATTCATACTGGCGATTCAATCGTCGTGGCACCAAGCCAGACGCTGAGTGACCGGGAATATCAGCTTCTCCGCAACGTTTCGTTAAAAATTATTCGCGCACTCGAGATTGAAGGAGGCTGCAATGTTCAGCTGGCGCTTGATCCCGAAAGCTTTCATTATTACATCATTGAGGTAAATCCAAGGGTAAGCCGCTCATCTGCTCTCGCTTCAAAAGCTACCGGCTATCCGATTGCCAAACTTGCTGCGAAAATTGCGGTCGGCTTAACGCTTGATGAGATGCTGAACCCTGTTACAGGAAAAACGTATGCCAGCTTCGAACCAGCCCTTGATTATGTCGTAACAAAAATTCCAAGATGGCCCTTTGATAAATTTGAATCCGGCAACCGTTCACTTGGAACGCAAATGAAAGCAACGGGTGAAGTGATGGCGATCGGCCGCAACTTTGAAGAGTCATTGCTTAAAGCGATCCGTTCTCTTGAAGCAGGCGTTTATCATTTTGAACTGACTGAGGCAACGGAGATCGATGATCGGCTTTTGGAAAAGAGGATCAAAAAAGCGGGCGATGAGCGGCTGTTTTATATCGCAGAGGCATTAAAGCGGGGAGTGACAATCGAAACGATTCATGAATGGAGCAAAATAGATCTGTTTTTCCTTCATAAATTTGCCGGATTGGTCGAATTTGAAAAATTGCTGCACGCCCACCCGTTTGATGAAGAAATTTTGCAGGAAGCAAAACAAAAAGGGTTTGCCGATCGAAAAATTGCCGAGCTTTGGAACGCGACGGAAAATGAAGTGTATAAATGGCGGAATGAAAAAGGAATTACCCCTGTTTACAAAATGGTAGACACATGCGCTTCTGAATTTGAATCGGAAACTCCATACTATTACGGAACGTATGAGGAAGAGAACGAGTCAGTCAAAACGGAGAAAAAGAGTGTCGTTGTGTTAGGCTCAGGGCCTATCCGCATCGGCCAGGGAATTGAATTTGACTATGCGACCGTTCATTCGGTTAAAGCAATTAGAGAAGCCGGATATGAAGCGATCATCATTAACAATAATCCCGAAACAGTTTCAACCGACTTCAGTATTTCCGATAAGCTCTATTTCGAACCACTGACAATCGAAGATGTAATGCAGGTTATCGACCTTGAAAAACCAGAGGGTGTGGTTGTCCAATTTGGCGGTCAAACAGCGATCAACTTGGCAGCTAAACTGGTTGAAAATGGGGTAAAGATTCTTGGCACAAGCCTTGAGGATGTCGACCGTGCAGAAGATCGGGACAGGTTTGAACAAGCATTAAAAAATCTAGATATTCCGATGCCGCTTGGCAAAACAGCTTTATCGGTCAGCGAGGCACTTGATATTGCTGAAGAGATTGGCTACCCGGTACTTGTCCGTCCATCCTATGTTCTTGGCGGTAGAGCAATGGAGATTGTCTATCGGCAGGAAGAGCTGTTGCATTATATGGAAAACGCGGTAAAAATCAATCCGGAACACCCTGTTTTGATCGACCGCTATTTAACCGGTAAAGAGATTGAAGTGGACGCGATTTGCGATGGTGTCAATGTGTTGATTCCAGGGATCATGGAGCATATTGAGCGCGCTGGCGTGCATTCCGGCGATTCAATTGCTGTGTACCCGCCGCAAACTTTATCAGAAAAAGTGATCCAGCAGCTTGTCAACTATACGGAAAAATTGGCAAAAGGGTTAAACATCATCGGATTGTTAAACATTCAATACGTCCTTTCAGATGAAAAGGTGTACGTCCTTGAAGTCAACCCGCGCTCAAGCCGGACGGTGCCGTTTTTAAGCAAAATAACAAAGGTGCCAATGGCAAAAATTGCGACAAAAGCGATTTTAGGGGTGCCGCTGACCGCCCAAGGTTATATGCCAGGCTTGTTACCGGAAAAAGAAGGGGTTTTTGTCAAAGTGCCTGTGTTTTCATTTGCCAAACTGCGAGATGTTGATATTACGCTAGGACCGGAAATGAAATCAACTGGGGAAGTAATGGGCAAGGACTGCACGCTTGAAAAAGCACTGTACAAAGGCCTTGTCGCCTCCGGAATGACGATCCAAAAGTTCGGCACGGTTCTGTTTACCGTAGCTGATAAAGACAAACAGGAAGTATTGCAGCTTGCTGGACGCTTTGCAGCAAACGGCTATCAGCTGATGGCAACAAGTGGAACAGCTGAAGTTTTGCGGGCCAGCGGTCTTCCTGTCACAGTGATTGGAAAAATCGGCGCGGATGGACGGACACTGCTTGATGTGATCCATCAAGGAGAAGTCCAATTTATCATCAATACGCTGACAAAAGGAAAGCAGCCGGAGCGCGACGGTTTCCGAATCCGCCGCGAAGCCGTTGAAAACGGGATTCCGTGCTTAACTTCTTTGGACACTGCTGACGCAATTTTAAAGGTGATTGAATCGATGAATTTTTCCGCCGAAGCAATGGGAGAAGACAATCCAAATGAGGAGGCTGTGTTTGCTTGAAGCGAAAAGAGATGTGCCAAATTATCAGCCAAAAGCTAATTGCCGGCGATATATACGAATTAACCGTTAAAGGCGAACTTGTTCAGGATATCGCAGCCCCCGGCCAGTTTGTTCATATTAAGGTGAGAAACGGGATCGATCCGCTTTTAAGACGGCCGATCAGCATTTCATCTTATGACGCAAACAAGTTGGAGCTTACGATGATTTATCGCAAAGAAGGCCGCGGGACTTCTTTGCTTGTAGCAAAGGAAACCGGTATGGAAATCGATGTTCTTGGACCGCTCGGCAACGGTTTTCCTGTCGGCGAAACAAGGCAAGGCGAAACAGCCTTGCTTGTCGGCGGAGGAATCGGTGTGCCGCCATTGTTTGAGCTGTCACGACAGCTAACGGCAAAAGGGGTTCAGGTGATCCATGTACTCGGTTTTCAAACGGCCTCAGCGGTTTTTTATGAAGATGAATTTTCGCAATACGGGGATGTGTATGTTGCAACCGTTGATGGAACCCATGGAATGAAAGGATTTGTTACCGATATTATCCAAAAGCATCAATTGAATTTCGATGTAGTGTATGCTTGTGGTCCTGTTGCCATGTTAAAGGCGTTAGAACAACAATATCCTGATAAGAAGGTTTTCCTGTCATTGGAGGAGCGAATGGGCTGCGGAATCGGCGCCTGCTTTGCTTGTGTTTGTAAAAAAGGAAATGACCCGCAAGGAACGGGCTATCGAAAAGTTTGCAGCGATGGACCTGTCTTTCGCGCCGGGGAGGTTTTGATATGAGCCGATTGAATAGTAAGTTGCCCGGACTAAATTTAAAAAACCCCGTTATGCCGGCCTCGGGTTGTTTTGGCTTCGGAAAAGAATTCAGCGAGTTCTATGACTTAAGCGTCCTTGGCGCGATCATGATTAAAGCGACCACACCAGAGCCGCGTTTTGGGAACCCGACCCCTAGAGTTGCCGAAACCTCAGCAGGCATGCTAAATGCGATTGGCTTGCAAAACCCGGGGCTTGAAAAAGTTCTTTCGGATGAGCTCCCATGGCTTGCGCAATATGATGTACCGATTATCGCAAATGTAGCCGGTTCGGTTGAGGAAGATTATGTGAAAGTCGCAAGGGAAATTTCAAAAGCGCCGAATGTTCATGCACTTGAATTAAATATTTCTTGCCCGAATGTGAAAAAAGGCGGGATGGCTTTTGGAACGGTTCCTGAGGTGGCAAAACAACTGACGAAAAAAGTAAAGGATGTTTCCGAAGTACCGGTTTATGTAAAACTTTCACCGAATGTCGCGAATATTGTTGAGATGGCAAAAGCAGTTGAAGCAGGTGGAGCAGACGGGCTGACAATGATCAATACGCTTGTTGGCATGCGTCTTGATCTCAAAACCGGCAAACCGATCTTAGCGAACCGGACAGGCGGACTTTCGGGTCCAGCGATTAAACCGGTCGCGATTCGAATGATTTATGAAGTGAGCCAGGCTGTAAACCTGCCGATTATTGGCATGGGCGGGATTGAATCGGCTGCGGACGTCATTGAGTATTTTTATGCCGGGGCTAGCGCCGTTGCCGTCGGGACCGCCAACTTTGTTGATCCGTATGTATGTCCGACAATTATTGAAGAGCTCCCGGAATTGCTCGATCAATTCGGCTATGAACATATCAGTGAATGTAAAGGAAGGAGCTGGAAGCAGAATGGACAAATCGCTTATTATCGCGCTTGATTTTGCTGATCGAATGGAAGTCCAAAAGTTTCTAAAACTGTTTGAAAATGAGCCGCTTTTTGTCAAAGTCGGAATGGAGCTTTTTTATAAGGAAGGACCCGCGATGATTGCTGCGCTAAAGGATGCTGGGCACCGCATTTTCCTTGATTTAAAGCTTCATGATATTCCGAATACCGTAAAAAGTGCCATGAGAAACCTTGCTCAGCTTGAATGCGATCTTGTCAATGTACATGCTGCCGGCGGAAAAGAAATGATGGCTGCGGCCCTTGAAGGGTTGGATGCGGGAACTGCCGCCGGTCACAAACGTCCAAGATGCATCGCTGTCACCCAGCTAACAAGTACATCGGAACAGCAAATGCAGCATGAACAGCTTGTTTCGGCATCCCTAAAGGAATCCGTGCTGCATTATGCCGCTTTGGCAAATAAGGCCGGTTTGGATGGCGTGGTTTGTTCTGCTTGGGAAGCAGAGGCGATTCGGGCTCAGCATGGAAGCCGATTTTATACCGTCACACCGGGCATTCGGCTCGGGACAGATGAAGTACAAGATCAGAAACGGGTCGCAACGCCGCTGTTTGCCCGAAATGCGGGTGTAAGTGCGATTGTCGTCGGCCGTTCGATTACAAGAGCCATTAATCCGCTTGAGAGCTATACGAAATGGATGAGAGTGTGGGGAGGAGAAATAGAATGAAAAAAACGATTGCTGAAAAACTGTTGGAAATCAATGCTGTTGCCTTACGACCGAACGACCCGTTTACATGGACATCCGGCCTTCGTTCACCGATTTATTGCGACAATCGCTTAACATTATCCTATCCTTCTGTTAGAAGAAAGATTGCTGCCGGCTTAAGGGAATTAATTGTTGAACATCTTCCACAGGCCGAGGTGGTTGCCGGAACAGCTACAGCGGGAATCCCGCATGCCGCATGGGTGAGCGATCTCCTTGATTTGCCGATGGTCTATGTTCGCTCAAAAGCGAAAGGGCATGGCAAGGGGAATCAAATTGAAGGAAAAGTTGAGGCCGGACAAAAAGTGGTTGTAGTGGAAGATTTAATTTCAACTGGCGGCAGTGTAATCACAGCAGTTGAAGCCTTAAGGGAAGCAGGCTGTGAAGTGCTTGGTGCCGTATCGATTTTTACATATGGACTTGCAAAAGGCAAAGAACTGCTTGACCAGGCTGGTATTCGCACAGCATCCCTCACCGATTTTCCCGCGCTAGTTGAAAAGGCGGTAGAAATGGGCTATGTTACGGAGGAAGACCGAACCAGTCTTCAGGAATGGAGCACCGACCCGGGCAGCTGGAGCAAAAAATGGGAAAACAACGAATGATCGAAAAAATGGCTCCATGAGGTGAACGATCCTTATGGAGCCATTGTGGCTTTATGTCCGATTCCTTAATTTCAAGATCATTTCTTCATCGGGTGTGACATAGATGGTTTGCTGGTTTTCGTATAGGACAAAACCGGGCTTTGCGCCGCTCGGTTTTTTAACAAAGCGAACTTTTGTATAATCAACGGGAACCGAGCTTGAGTTTCGCGCTTTGCTGTAATATGCCGCAAGAATGGCTGCTTCCCTGAGTGTCCTTTCATCAGGCTCTTTACTGCGAATGACAACATGGGAGCCGGGAATATCCTTCGTATGCAGCCAAATTTCGTCGCGAGCAGCAAGCTTGTTTGTTAAATAATCATTTTGCTTGTTGTTTTTGCCCACGATGATTTCGGTACCGTTCGTTGAAAGAAAACGATCGAGAACAGGTTTGTGATTCTGGCCTTTTTTCCCGCCGCGGTTTTTCCGTTCGCGGATATACTTGCCTTCAACCAGCTCTTCACGGATCTCTTCAAGATCTTTCGGCGACGCGGATTCAACTTGCTGGAGCAAATTGTCGAAATACGCCGCTTCTTCCTTGGCCAGGGCAATTTGTTCTTCAACAACGGACAAGGCGTTTTTTGCTTTTTGGTATTTTAAAAAATACTTTTGCGCATTTTCCGATGGCGTTTTCCTTGGTTCGAGCGGGATGACAACTGTACCGCCGTTTTCATCGTAGTAATCAACGACGTCGATTTCTTTCATTCCTTTTTGAACCATATAAAGATTCGCTGTTAAAAGTTCGCCAAATCGCTGATATTTATCAGCTTTCTCTGCTTCTTTCAACGTTTTTTCGAGCTTGACAATTTTCTTCTCGTTTTTTTCTTTTTCGTTTAAAATAAACCGTTCCAAATCGTGACCCTGCTGTTTTACACGGTCGCGTTCGGCTTTGCCAAAATAATAGCGGTCAAGCATCTCGCTTAAGGTAGGGTATGTTTTGCTTTCCCCTTTTAAATGGGCGAGCGGGAAAAGATAAAACGCTTCTTTCCCGTTGGATTCAATAATGGCAGGTGAGACTTCCATTTTTTTTATCTTGTCCACCAACTGGATAAACGCCTTTGGGACGGTCGATCGATTGGCTAACCCACTTGTGAAAATCACTTCTTTTGCAAAGAGCGGCGAGACCCCTGCAAACGTATCGACAATCTGTTTGTCGAGTTTGCCGCCGTTAAAACCAAGCCATTTTAACACATCATCCTCGCTTGCAGTAAAAGGATCGAGCTTATGCTGCTCCGGCGGAAATACGTAAGGCTGTCCTGGTAAAATTGCCCGGTGGCTGTTAAGTGCAAAGGAAATATGCTTGATGCTGTCTAGTATGATGCCTCGTGTTTTGTCAACAAGGATAATATTGCTGTGGCGCCCCATCACCTCAACGATCAGCTGTTTATAACTAAGATCGCCGATTTCGTTGCGACCTTTAATTTCAAAAATAATGATTCGGTCGGTCCCTATCTGGTAAATATCCTCCAGTAAATATCCTTCCAAATGCTTCCGTAGCAGCATGCAAAACATTGGTGGTTCATGCGGATTATCATATATTTCACCAGTCAGCTGTACCCTTGCATAGCTCGGGTGAGCCGAAAGCAGCAATTTATGATTTTTACCGTTCGCGCGAATAACTAAAATGATTTCGTTTTTATACGGTTGATGAACTTTATTGATTCGGCCGCCTTTTAACGAATTAGCCAGTTCAAACACCATTGACCTCGTAAATAAACCATCAAATGACATGGATAACATCCTTTACTCTTCATAATTCTTGGAAATCGTTTCCTCTTGGCTTCATAAGTCCCTCATTTTAAAATGATTCCATTTTTAAATCATACCAAAACGAAAGCTTTAAACATAGAAAACGGATTGTCTAGCACTTCTTCTGCTTATCTCAATCTAATATAGCATTTTTTTGGACGAGGCTGAATAAGCTTTCTTAGAGAATCTGTTGTTGAATTTAAAGGGGGAAGTGAAATGACCGGATGAAATATCATGAAATGGATCTAAATGAGGTTGAACAATCGCTCTCAACTAATTTTTCGTCTGGATTAACTGCCAATGAAGCGAAAAACCGAATCACCCAGCATGGATACAATGAACTTGATGAAGGGGAAAAGCAATCAGCTTTGCTCTTATTTTTTAGTCAATTCAAAGATTTTATGGTTCTTGTTCTTCTTGCTGCCACTTTAATCTCCGGCTTGCTTGGGGAGTACATTGATGCGATTGCCATCATTGCCATCGTCATTTCGAATGGCTTCCTTGGTTTTTTTCAAGAAAGGAAAGCAGAAAAATCGCTTCAGGCTTTAAAAGAATTGTCCGCCCCGCAAGTTTCTGTTTTACGGGATGAGCAATGGATCAGAATTCCATCTAAGGAAGTCACGATCGGCGATGTTCTGAAATTTTCAAGCGGAGATCGGATCGGCGCAGATGTGCGCATAATCGAGGCGAAAAGTTTGGAGATCGAGGAATCGGCTCTTACCGGAGAATCGGTGCCTGCAGCAAAGCATTCTGATCCGCTTTCTGCGAGTAATCCAGGAATTGGCGACATGGAAAACACTGCCTTT
>JAKACS010000598.1 GCA_021821235.1 Bacillota bacterium | reverse complement strand
ATGCCCACCTTGCTGCCGAATTAAACATTACGCTAACTGTTTTTCAGCCTGAATGGATCAAAGAGGCAAAAGCGATTTTGGAAGAAGATGAACAGCTGGCAGTACATGTCAAACTGGATACGGGCATGGGGCGGATCGGCATCCGCAGTAAAGAGGAGCTTAAAGAAGTCGAAGAGCTGCTTACAACGGATCAACGATTTTACTTTGAAGGAATTTTTACTCATTTTGCTACTGCAGATGAATTGGATCAAACTTATTTTGAACAACAGCTTGATATATTTCAAGAAATGTTGTGCATTCTAAACAAGATGCCAAAATATGTTCATTGCAGTAACAGCGCCGCAACACTAAGGTTTCCGCAAGCCTGCTTTAATGCCGTCCGCCTTGGCATTGCGATGTATGGATTAACGCCTTCACCAGAAATGGAAAAGGAAATTCCAATTCCGCTGAAGGAAGCTTTTACATTACGTTCAAAGCTTGTGCATGTGAAGCGGCTGCAAAAAGGCGATAAGGTAAGCTATGGTGCAACGTATGAAGCAGCTGGCGATGAGTGGATTGGAACCATTCCGATCGGTTATGCAGATGGATGGATCCGCAAACTTCAAGGACAGGAAGTGATTGTTGATGGAATGAGAGTGCCGATTGTCGGCCGAATTTGTATGGATCAATGCATGGTACGGCTCCCCTATCAAGTTCCAGTCGGTACAACTGTAACCTTAATTGGAAAAGCAGGCGATTCGTTTATTTCTGTCAATGAAATTGCGAAGAAACTTGAGACGATTAATTATGAAATTCCATGCATAATCACAAGCAGGGTGCCGAGACTGTATCGTCAGGGCGGCGAGATTGTCGATATGAAAAACTATCTTTTGTAAAAACGGCATAAAAATAACGATCATGAACAATATTTTATTCACGGCTCCTTCCTGTGCATAAAAGCGTGATTTTTTGGCTTATAATACAGAAGAATTGTCAAATAGTCTATGCACCGGGCAGGATAAATGGTATTATTAAAAATGGTAAAGATAAAATGGTTTGTAGTGATGGTGGAGGTGTATGTTTGTGTCTGAGCCCAGCACAACTACGGAAATCTTGGTGGAATTACCGCAACATCTTTTAACCGAATTAGATGGTTTTGTAAAAGCTGAGAATGGTAATCGAAGTGAATTTATTTACCAGGCTACAAAAATGTATTTACGCGAACGAAAAAAGAGACAAATTCGCGAAGTGATGAGACGTGGTTATATGGAAATGGCAAAAATAAATTTACGAATTGCGTCTGAAGCATTTCTAGCAGAATATGAGGCAGAACATACAGTTGAACGTCTTGTAAGCGGGGGATAATCCTTTGATTGTCAAACGTGGTGACGTTTATTTTGCAGACCTATCCCCAGTTGTTGGTTCTGAACAAGGCGGCGTCCGTCCAGTACTTGTCATCCAAAACGACATCGGGAATCGGTTTAGTCCCACAGTCATTGTTGCAGCCATAACAGCTCAAATTCAAAAAGCGAAGCTGCCCACACATGTAGAAATTGATGCGAAACGCTACGGTTTTGAACGAGATTCGGTCATCCTGCTCGAGCAGATTCGTACAATTGATAAGCAGCGATTAACCGATAAAATCACTCATCTCGATGACGAAATGATGGAGAAAGTGGATGATGCCTTGCAAATAAGCTTAGGTCTCATCGAATTTTAACCAAAAAACACGCTCTTGATGGTAAGGGCGTTTTTTTACATAATTTTGACCCTCATACTGCTACTGTTTAAGCAAGCGACCAAATGCTTGCTTTTTTATTTTGGTCGTGGATAAGCATCGAACATAGATCGGTCGCTTGTGACCAATGTATTTGGTGTTTTTTGTTTTTAAAAAAGGTTTAAACCGTTCTGAGTTTGGGTAAATGAGAAAGTCGCTTTATAAAAGCAAAAGGGTTCCATTACGGAATGGACCTTGTTATGATAAATAGAGAATCGATTGCCGGAAGGGCTTCAATTTAGAAAAAAGCATTGCTTCAAAAGGAGGAAAAATGGAACGTTTAATCTTGGATTTTATTGATCAGCATAAGGACGAAATCTTGAACGAGTGGATGAACAAAATGAAAGAAGAATCGGATGAACGGGTGTTTAAATTGATCTCTACTCAAGTTTTCGAAGGGACGAGCCGCGAGTTTATCGACTTGATTGTTTCAAATTTAAATGGAACAAAAGAGGAATTTACTTCCCGGTTGTCAGATTTTGCCGAGAAAGTCGTCCGCTTTGGCTGGCCTCTCCATTTTGTGATCGAAGGAATCCGCGTTTTCAGCCGGAATTTATTTGAGGCAATGAGAGAGCAAGGTTATGTGACAGATGAAAATCAATTGGATGTTGTCTATGAGTTTGACCGTTGGCTCAGTCCGCTGCAAAACGAAGTGGTAGACGTCTATTCGCTTACATGGGAGCGAACCGTTTCGATGCAGAAAATTGCCTTGCAGGAACTATCGGCACCGCTTATTCCGGTGCTTGAAGGAATTACTGTCATGCCGCTTGTCGGTACAATCGATACGGAACGGGCTAAGCAAATTATGGAAAATTTATTATCCGGTGCTGTCAAGCATCGATCCGAAGTTGTGTTAATCGATATTACGGGTGTGCCTGTTGTCGACACGATGGTTGCACATCACATAATTCAGGCTGCTAACGCGGTGCGGCTAATTGGCGCAAAATGCATGTTGGTCGGCATTCGCCCGGAAATTGCCCAGACGATTGTCAACTTAGGGATCGACTTAAATCAGTTTGTCACAAAAAATACTTTGAAAAAGGGTATTGAAGCTGCTCTTGAATTAACGAATCGCAAAATTATTAAAATGGAGGGTGCAAATTGAGAATTCCGATTTTAAAATTACGAGACTGTCTGCTGGTATCGATTCAATGGGAATTAGATGATCAGACGGCATTGCAATTTCAGGAAGACTTGCTCAACAAAATCCATGAAACAAGTGCAAACGGAGTTGTGATTGACCTTACATCCATTGATTTTATCGATTCGTTTATCGCGAAAGTATTGGGTGATGTCATCAGCATGTCAAAGCTAATGGGAGCGTTGGTCGTGATTACGGGGATTCAGCCTGCTGTTGCGATTACCCTTATTGAACTCGGAATCCGGCTTGAAGATGTCCTAACTGCTTTGGATTTAGAAAAAGGT
>JAKACS010000597.1 GCA_021821235.1 Bacillota bacterium | reverse complement strand
TTCGCAAGCTCATTGGCGATCGCTCCAAGTAAGTACGATTTTCCAACGCCAAACTTACCGTAAAGGTACAGCCCCTTATGCGTTTTCTTTTGCTCATAGTTCATTAAAAATGACGCTGCTTTATCAATCGCTTCAAGGCGACCAAAATCTTTTTCATAATCATCAAATGAGGCATGCAGAATATCTTTTGGAACATGCAGGCTTTTGATCAATCGCTCATTTTTCCGCTTTTCATCATCCATGATTTTCCTTGGACAGCGCTCATAGTGAAGGTCAATTGCATTTCTTGTTAAAATCAGCCTTGGATGGTAGCCTTTCATCATATTGATACAGCCCTCAAGGCTTGGGCAACGATTGCATTCCCTGCTTTGATCAATATATTCAAAAAGTTTTCCGATACTTTTTTCGACGATGTCATTTGTTAACTCATCCCGGTGTTCGTTTAAAAAAACCTTGACTTCCGGGTGGTTTAATGTTGCGCTTCGCATCTGTGCATAGCGTTTTTGAAAATTTTCACTTGACGCCAGCCGTTTTAATGTTTGATTGATTTTTTCCATTCTATCACCGCCTATTTTCGAAACGCCTTTAATTTCTCTTCAATTTCCCGTTTTTTCGCTTCAAGATCACCAGCAGAACTGCCCTCATCCGGGTTTTGGCCATTTTTCAAATCCGGTTTTCCCTCATCTTCAAACCAATCCGGAAGAAATTCTGTTCGAATCGGCTTCTGTTTGGTCTGGCTTCGCCCTTTCTTGCCACTGCTCCATTCCAGATACGTGCGATGCTCACTTTTCGCCAAGTACATTGCATCTTTAACCGTTTTAATCTGCTTTCTTGACCAATGGCTGGCGATCTTTTGGACATACCCTTTTGTCAGCTTCATATCTGTCCTTAGCATGACAAATTGGATTAAGACATTGACAACTCCCGGCAACAATTTTTGTTTGAACAGGACGTCCTCAATAATTTGAATATCGGATTGCGACGGTTCCGCTCCGCCCGATACATCGATCAATACTTGAAGTGGGGATGTTGTTTCCAAATAGCGAATTAATTTTTCTTCCTGTGACTTTGGCGCATCGTGCTGTGTACGGTGGGCAATCGGCTGGATGCGCTCGACAAGACTTGGGAGCTGATCCTCGTGCAAAAATTGATACCAATCGCGGGCGGCTTTTCGCAATTCTTCAATATCAATTTCATTTTCTTCATTCACCGCGCTCAACAGAATATTTTTCATTTGTATGGGGTCAATTTTATAAAGAAAAGCAAGGTTGCTAATCGCTTCCTTCACCTTGGTGGTCAAGGCTTTTTTGGGAATAAGCGCTTCGTTTATCCCCGCTGCAAGCATATCAAAATCAAAGGTTTCGGAACCCAGCTGTACAGCAGATGGTTCAGAGCGGCCGATAAAATCACGACCCGCCTCCGCCTCCAAATCACTAGCCCGGTCTTGCAGATATTGGAGGCTGCCAGGAGTCGCTGAATCAAACACATCCTGAAACGCTTTCGTTACTTCCTGAAATCCGTCTTGATCCCGAATTTGATCACTAAAGAATCGCTTCAAGCGGGAAAAGTGATTTTTGCCTATTTTTCGATATAAGAAAATATTTAGCATTCCATCAAGGAAAAATTGCTCCGGGGTTAATGGCGGCTGCAATTCATAAATAAAAGACCGTGGTTCTTCATTAGTTTTTACAAAAGTCTTTAACAAACCGATTCCTTCCAGTTTCAGCCGCGCTTCATAGATCTCTTTTAAATTTAAGTTCAACATATTCATCAAAAGGTGATGGGAAGAGGAATTCGACCATAAGCGATTTTCTTCCAATTCCGTCCAAAGGGTTATATACAAACTGACGCAAACAGGTCCAACCAATGGCTGGTATAAAAAAGTCAGCACTTTCCGATCATAATCATGCAGCAAGCCATTTGTGGCCACCGTATAACGGTCAATTGGTAAGATTTCCTGCCAATGCTGCCCCATAGCCTTCTACCTCTCTTTATGAGCAAAGGAGCCAAAGAAATCTTTAGCCCCTTATGTTTTCTCTTTTTTTATTAATTCCTTTAATTCTTCGATAAAGACATTGATATCTTTAAACTGACGGTAAACAGATGCAAACCTTACATATGCGACTTCGTCAACCCGGGCGAGCCTGTCCATCACTATTTCACCGATGTCTTCGCTTTTGACTTCGGAAACCCCCTGGCTGCGAAGTTCTTTCTCAACCTCATGAGTAATGTCCTCCAGCTCCCTTAAAGCAACCGGCCGTTTTTCACAGGCTTTTATCAGGCCGCGCAAAATTTTATCACGGCTAAATTCTTCGCGGGTTCCTTCTTTTTTAACAACTATCAGCGGAATATCTTCAATTTTTTCAAATGTCGTAAACCGATAGCCGCATTGTTCACATTCCCGTCTTCGTCTCGTTGCCCGTCCCTCATCAACCGGCCGGGAATCAAGCACACGAGTACCATAATTTTGACATGAAGGGCATTTCATACTCGATCAACTCCAATAACAAGTACCTGCGTCATGTTTCTCCATGATTTCCATAAAAAAGGGGACGGTTTCAAACTTAAGATCAGTCGTTTTTACACGATATTTTTTCGGCACTTTAAAAACTTTCCTCCAAGAATAGTTTATTAAAAACGATTGGGGAATACAAGCATGACCATCTGCAGAAGTTTTGCTAGTCTGATTGGGAACTGTCGAACTCCAACGCGTTAAACATTTTTTCCTGTGCCAAGATACGTATGTAGTTTATTTAGACGCTCATAGTAGGTGATGATTCTTCGTTTCAACAATGGATGAGTTCCAAAAATCGAAAACCGCTCAGTCGAAAGGGTAAAATCGACCGATGTTTCCAGCGGCCTTGATGAAATCACCGTGGCAACAAGGAAACATGGAAATGGTTTGCTGATTTCAACCGCAATTTCCCCATGCTCTTTTGAAACAGTTGTAACGCGGCAATCTGCATCTTTGCGAAATAATTCTTCGATCGTCTGGAACATCTGATTGAAATTGGTTTTATAGTAGTGGGTGCGCAACCCCTCATCGCGCTGGCGATCCGAGGTTTCTACTTGTTTTTTAAAACGCAGGAATAGTTCTGAAATAGCCATAGCAATCCTCGATTCATCATGTTTTTATTAGTTTACGACAAATATGTAAAAAGAACAAAAGCATAATCGTCTTGG
>JAKACS010000596.1 GCA_021821235.1 Bacillota bacterium | reverse complement strand
GATACAGATGTCCAAACATTTGCGAACGGCGATTGAAAAAGCAAAAAAGTATTACATTGGCAAAATCCTTACCACAGGGATTTATCATTCTGAACAAGAACTTGCAAACTTTACGCTCAGCGAACTAGAGGCTATTTATCAAAAATCCGTTCGCTGATTGCATTTCCAGCCCAATAACCCCGCTAATATTTATTCGAATTACAGCATAATCATAAGAATCTAAAAATAAATACCCCCTCACTTCCTGGAAAATAAATAATTTTACTTTTCTTTATTATGTAATGTAATATAACATATAAAATATCTCTAAAACTTCGTGGGTGGTGATCCTACTACAATGAGCAGCGATTCATCCTATAAAGATAAGAAAGTCATTACAATCGGCGTTGTCAGAGAATTAACCGGCCTATCAGAAAGGCAGATTCGCTATTACGAAGAAAGAAAGCTGATTTTTCCCGAACGTTCTTCAGGTGGAAGCAGAAAATATTCCTTTTCTGACGTTGAACTGTTGATGGAAATTGCTGATAAGATGGAAGACGGGATCCAAACTCATGAAATACGGCGTGAATTAATCCGCGAGCAAAAAATCAAGGATGAACAAACGATCCGTCGCAAAATGATCCAAGGCCAAATTAACGCACGTTTCGGCATGCAAAAACCGAGATAAGCTCCTCGTTATGAGGGGCTTATTTTTTTTGCAAAAAAGAATGTAAGATTTCCTAACAATGTTGTGGAATAAAATCTATCTAGATGGCACAATACAGCTATCAACTACATTTTCCTACAAAGGGGGCAATCTTGTGAATACTGCATATTTAATGAATAGTATTTGGGTTATGATCAGCGCAGTACTCGTCATATTAATGATTGGAGGATTTATTCTTCTCGAAACGGGTTCAACCCGAATGAAGAACGCCGGGCACATTGCCGGGAAAACGATTCTCACTTTCTCAATTGGTTCAATCGTTTTTTGGGCAGTCGGTTATGGGCTGATTTTCGGCAAAGGAAATCCATTGATTGGATTAGCAGATTTTTTCTACTCCGGCTATGATATAAAGGGACTTTCGCTTTCAGGAGCTGTCTTCTTTTTATTCCAGCTTGCTTTTGCGGGAATTTCTTTAACAATCGCTTTTGGCGGATTTGCCGAACGTGCTAAATTTAGCATTTATCTCGTTTTCTCTGTCTTATTCTCCGTATTGATTTACCCGCCAATCGCACATTGGATCTGGGGCGGCGGCTGGTTGGCAAAGCTTGGGCAACAGGATTTTGCCGGCTCAACGGTCGTTCACCTCACGGGTGCCATGGCTGCATTTGCCGCTACAATCCTTTTAAAACCGAGGATTGGCAAATACAATCGAGATGGTTCTGCCAATAATATTGCCGGCCACAACCAAGTTTTTACTGCTTTAAGTGTTTTGCTGCTATGGGTTGGCTGGTTTGGATTCAATGCAGGCAGCACCCTGTCGGTTGATAAAGGCTTTTTCGGATTTGTTGCCATGAACACAAATCTTGGGGCAGCTGGCGGAACGATTGCAGCCATGATTGTTTCCTGGATGGTGATGGGGAAAGCTGATGTGCCAATGATGTTAAATGGGGCACTGTCAGGCTTGGTTGCGATTACCGCTTCCTCCGCTTTTGTTGAACCATGGGCAGCTGTTGTCATTGGATTTATTGCGGGGATACTCGTTTTCTACAGCATTCGCTTTTTTGAGAAAAAGAATATTGATGATCCGATTGCCGCTTTATCTGTCCATGGTACAGCCGGTGTTTGGGGAACTTTATCAACTGGATTTTTTGCCACAAAGGAGCTTGCAACGGTCGGCCAGCCTGGGTTATTTTATGGAGGAGGCTTCCATCAGCTAGGCGTTCAAGCACTCGGGATTATTTCAAGCGGTGCCTACGCATTTATCGTATCCTTCATTCTCCTGTATGTCTTGAAATTAGCAATGAAAGGATTGCGCGTTTCCGAAGAGGAAGAGTTAGTTGGTTTAGATATAAGTGAACATGGAAGCTATGGTTACCCGGAATTATTGCAGACAGCAGAAAAATTAAAAGCTTCGAATCAGTAATGCTTTAATTTTCATCCCCAGAAACCGGGGCTGTCATTCCTTGTAAAAAGCAGGTGAATTGGATCAATGAAGGCTAACACTTATGGCGATATTAGAAAAATCCGCGAGAGCCGAATAGATGAAATGCGGACTGATCCTTACAAACTGAATCAATTTCATGATGAGCTTATGACTGAAGTGATCCAACTGGCCACACAGCTGATAATTGACCAATATGGCGCTCCACCCTCCCCATATACGTTTTTTGTAATGGGGAGTGCGGGGCGTTTTGAACAATCCATTTGGAGCGATCAAGATCATGGGATTATTTTTGCTGAAACGTCCCAATCATCACAAACCTATTTTTTGAGACTAGGAGAAGAAATTGCAAAAGGACTTTTTCTGGCGGGCTATCCTTATTGTGACGGCGGCGTCATGGCCAAAAATCCATTATGGTGCAAATCCTTTTCCGATTGGCAAAAACAGCTCGTAAACTGGATCAACGAGTCGACATGGGACTCGATCCGTCATCTGCTTATTTTTACCGACGCGCGGCCGCTGTTCGGCCCAAAGCATTATGTCGCCGATTTAAAGCAGGTTGTTTTTCAAGCTGTCCATCAACAGCACCGTTTGCATCGCATCTGGGAAAATACACTTTATATAAAAAAAGGGCTAAATGCCCTCGGACACTTTTTAGTTGAGGAGCACGGACCGCACGCAGGCATGCTAAATCTAAAAGAAAGAGTACTAATCCCCTATATTAATGCCGGACGGCTTTTGTCATTGATCAATAAATCTGAAGAGTCCTCCACCCTTTCCCGTTTAAAGGGGTTGGGGGAGGATGGTTTTATCAGCGATTTTTCAAGGATTCTGGAGATTAGGCTTTTGTATGGAGACCATAGCAGCTATGATTCAGGGCATTATTTGCCGGTCGAATCGCTGTCAAAAGTAGTCCAAAAGCGATTAAAAGAAATAATCAAACACAGTTCCATGTTGCAGAAAAAAGTTCGAACATTACTAGAAAAGGAAGATTTCTATGGGAATGAATGATCTTTTTCAATTCTTCAAGCAAATGTCCGGAAAGCTCGGTCCAAATGTATACGCCGGGGTTCAAAAGCCGTCAACACCACAGCATCATT
>JAKACS010000006.1 GCA_021821235.1 Bacillota bacterium | reverse complement strand
CACCAGCTTCAAGCAATTGCTTCATTGAAATAACTGACATGTTTTTTCCTCCTAGGTTTTATTTTCCTCCGCTCAGTTCATTTTTAGACAGAAACTGTTACTAACAGCACCAACTGTCTAAATCCGTGAGCGTGTGTTTTAACACCATTTCATAATATAGCATATGTTTTTTCGACAATCAAGTTAATGTTGGTGACTTTGAGCAAATTTTAGCAGTAGCTCGATTTCTGTTTTGCCCTTATTAAGCTTTTTGGCAATTTCAGCGATTGAGAGACCTTGGTTTTGTAAAATCATGACTTGGTTCACAAATAAATCGCGGTAGATATCATCAGGAGATGAAGGGGGCGTCTTTTCCACTCCCGAATGAACTTCAGCTGCTGCGTCAATTTTCTTGATAGAAGCTTGTTCTGAAAGCGTTTCCTTGCTTGTGACCTCTTTCCCTGAGGATTTTTGATACGCTTTTACTGCTTGATTTTTAAACGCTCCTACTGCTTTTTCTTTCCAGTCGCTATCCGGATCCTTGTCCATGTTCAGCTTTTGGTTCGATATCTCTGCTAGGCTTGTTTTATTCACGTTTGCAGCCGGATCGATTGGACGAGGATTTGGTGTGCCAGCTGCCCGAAACTTGCTTAGGAAGGCCTCATTCTCTTCCTTCATTTCATATAAATAAGAAGAAATCAATTCTTCCATTTCCTTAATCATTTTTTCTTGCTTTTTCTCAACTTCAAGGAATCGGTTTTGACGGGTAAATAATAAAATAATTGAAAAAATCGCAATACCGTTTAACAAAAGGCTGATCAGTAACAGAAATGTAGTCATATTATCCCTCTATCCGCTTAAAACTAGGAATTTTGTCTAAAAAAATCAAAACGATATTATTTTTACAAAATAATATTCTCCAATAAGTGTCGTAATTTAAATAGTGCCTTGGAATGAATTTGCGAAATTCTAGACGTGGACAGGTTCAATACTTGACCAATCTCGGTTAGTGTGAGTTCTTCAAGATAAAACAAGCTGATTACCAGTTGCTCTTTTTCGCTCAGTTTGCTTATGTTCACCGCTAATTCTTGCAACAGTTCATCTTTTACTAGTTTTTGTTCAGGAGTTTCCGCATTGTCGTCCCGTAAAACAAAGGTGAAACCTTCTTTTTCTTCTTGTTCAGTCCAGTTTTCATCAATAGAAAGAACATTGGCAAAAAATTGTTCGGAAGTCGCAGCATATACTTCTTCCTCAGTCATGTTCAGTTCCTTGGCGATATCGGCTACACTGACATTACCCATCTTTTGCTGTTCAAGTTTTTCAACTGCTGCTTCAATTTTTTTTGCCTTGTCCCTTGTGCCTCTTGACAGCCAGTCCTCTTTCCTCAACCCGTCAATCATTGCACCCCGGATGCGAAATGAAGCGTATGTATCAAATTTCAACTCGCGTGTGTGGTCGAATTTTTCCAGCGCATCAAACAAACCAATAAGCCCGAAGCTGCGCAGCTCATCCTTTGACACATTTTTCGGGAGCCCTACAGAAATTCGCTGAACATGGTAGCTGACGAGCGGCAGATACTTTTTCACAAGGAAATTCCCGGCAGCCGGGTTTCGCTCCTGTATCCATTTCTCCCAATTCAATTGTTCTTCTGTTATGGATGTCTGTACCATGATTCCACACCTCCACCTGTTGGATCACCCAAAAATAACCTCACTACCGTACACATTCGATCATTTCGTTCATAAAATCAAATTTCCTTCGATCCCTTATTAACTGTTTTGATATGTAGGATGCCATTATCCGGATTAAATTCGATTGTTCTGCCGCTATTTCCCCCGACATCCTCGCTAATAAGCAGGATATTGAGATTGTTTAGTTCCTTCTTGACTGCTTCTACATTTCTGGGACCGATTCTCATGATTTCATTTGTTGATGCGAATTGAAACATTTGTGCTCCTCCGGCTATTTTTGCCCTTAAGGTTTCACGCCTTGCTCCCTGTGAGAGCAAATGCCGTACAAGCTCTTTTATGGCAGTATCGGCATATTTCGCCGGATTAAACTCCGGGGTCTTTGCCAGGGATGATTCAGGAAGCATGACATGGGCAAGACCAGCCATTTTCCGGTCAAGGTCGTAAATCACAACACCGACACAAGAGCCCAAGCCAGAGGTACGGATGTGATACGGATGCCTTACGAGCTTCATATCGGCGATACCAACCTTTGCAATCTGTATTTCATCAATCATTGGCCGCAACCCCTAAGGAATGAAAAAGAATGGAAAATGTATCGGGATCTGGAAGTAAAAAGAAATGACCGCGCAGCCATTCAGGAAAAGAAGCATCTTCTTCATTTAAGGCAGTATCAATAACAATCGCATAGTCGCATACTTGGGAATGTTCGATCAGTCCAAAGCTGATAATAGCGCCCACCATATCGATTCCAATTCCAGGAACTGACGGATAAAGCGATAAGTTTGTAAAGTCTGACAACGCTGTTAAATAGGATCCACTTAATATATTGCCAAGCTCCTGCAAAGCGGAAAGCCCCATTTCATTGTATGGTGGTGTTTCAAAGGAGAAATCGGTGTCCCCAGTCATCTTCTGGACATAATGCTCTGCCTGTGGCAGCGGCAGCACAAAAAACATGCTGCCTGATGCATCTCCTTCAATGCGCAGAAAAACACTTGCAACAATATTTTCTGCTCCCCCTGCCATTTCAACCATTTCGTCAAAACTGACAATCTCTACTTTTGGTACTTTCATGTCTATTTTTTTATTTAGGAGCTTTGATAAAGCGGTTGCCGCGTTGCCTGACCCAATATTCCCGATTTCCCGTAAAATATCAAGATGCAAAGAGGTAAAATGCTGTAGAAATGTCATCTCCCATACCTCTCACTTTCTATTTAATTTGTTCTCCGTTCATCACTTTTTCAAGATCCAGCAAGATGAGCAGCCTTTTTTCAATTTTGACAACTCCATTAATATATTCCGTTTCTTTTCCTCCGACGATTTCTGGAGGCGGTTCAATTACATCCCTTGAAATATCTAACACATCATTAGCCGCGTCAACAACCAGCCCGACTTCAACATCCCCAATAACTGCGATAATGATACGAGTATGATCCGAATAATCGCTTTCTTCAAGTCCAAATCGGTTACGGAGATCGACGATTGGTGTCACAAGGCCGCGGAGATTAATGACACCTTTAATATAGGATGAAACTCCCGGCACCCGGGTAATATGCTGAACTTTTTCAATTGAACGAACTTGTTCAACAGGGATGGCGTATTCTTTCTCTTTTAATTGAAAGACAATAATCTTTAATTCCTGTGTATGCGTCTCTGTCATTTCTGTTCACTCCAGTCATGTTCCGGTTTTCCGTTCGAAAGCTTATTTAATTAGGGCATTGCAGTCGACGATTAAGGCGACTTGTCCATTGCCGAGGATTGTGGCTCCGGAAATTGCAAATACATTGGCTAAATAGTTGCCGAGCGACTTTAGGACAATTTCTTGCTGCCCAATAAAAGAATCGACAACAAGGCCTGCCATTTTATCCCCTTTACGGACAATGACAACCGAATGAAGGCCGCTTGTTTCTTTGGAAACAGGAACTTCAAAGAGATCCTTCAAGAAAAGGAGCGGAACAACTTTACCGCGGAAATCAATGACCTTTTGGTTATGGGCGTTCAAGATATCTTCTTCCTTAATAATGGCTGTCTCAATAATAGAAGAAAGCGGGATCGCATACTTTTCCTTTTGAATGCCAACAAGCATGACGGAAATAATCGATAATGTCAACGGTAGCTGAATTGAGAATATAGAACCTTTTTCGATAACTGAATCAATCGTCACTGAACCGCCGAGAGATTCGATTGTGTTTTTTACGACATCCAATCCGACGCCCCGGCCGGAAATGTCTGATATTTTCTCAGCTGTCGAAAAACCGGATGCAAAAATCAACTCAAACACCTGCTGATCGGTTAATCCTGCTGCTGCCTGAGGAGGTATTATTTTTTTGGCAATTGCCTTATCAAGTACTTTTTCTCGGCTGATTCCCGCACCATCATCTTCAATTTCAATAAAGACATGGTTGCCGCTATGGTAAGCTTTTAGGATGACATGTCCTTCTTCCGGCTTTCCCTGCACTTTGCGGACATCTGGCGTTTCGATTCCGTGATCGAGGGCGTTTCGTAATAAATGGACAAGCGGATCGCCAATTTCATCAATTACCGTTCGATCAAGTTCCGTTTCTGCACCGACGATTTCCAAATGGATCTTTTTGTTTAAATCCCTCGCCAATTGACGAACCATTCTTGGGAACCGGTTAAAAACGGTTTCCACTGGAACCATGCGCATGTTCAAAATAATATTTTGCAAGTCTCCGGAAATTCGAGACATTCTTTCGACTGTCTCATGCAGTTCCTGATTATTCAAATCACGGGATATCTGTTCAAGCCGGCCGCGGTCAATAACGAGCTCTTCAAATAGATTCATTAGAATGTCTAGTCGTTCGATATTTACCCGAATCGTCTTATTGCTCACAGCCGTTTTTACTGAATGCTTTTTCTCATCTGGATGTTCAGCTTCCGCTTCTGTTTCCGGGTGGTCAACTTTTTCTAGTGTACGCACTTGTTCTGGTTCGCTCTCGTGATGAATAAACGGCCGAATTTCCGCTGCAGATAGCTGGGAAATTTCCACTTTCTCAATCTCAGAAATACGCTCGATTAGATTTTGAATTGTTTCCTTTTTTTCCGTTGACACGAGCGTAATCGTAAATTCATTGTCAAATTGTTCTTCTTCAAGCTGTTCAACTGGGGGGGTGCTCTTAATAATTTCACCTGTGCCTTCAAGTGCTTCAAATACCATGAACACTCTCGCTGCTTTTAAAAGGCAATCCTCCCTTAAGGTAACGGTAATTTCGTATGTATCAAATCCTTGTTCAGCCGATTGCTGCAGAACTGTATATTCAAATTCATCGTATACGGTTTTGGAAGGCCGATTGATTACTTCTGCAACAGCGGTGGCAGCAACTTCCTTTTCAGCATCAGAAATAATGGGCATATCTCCTTTTTCCAGCCGCTTCAATTGGCTAATTACTTCGGTGACATCACTTTTTCCATCTCCGCCTTCAGAAATGGACTGAACCATTTCTTCAAGATGATCAATTGCAAGAAATACAATATCTAATAGCTCAGCTGAAATAGATAACTTTGATTGTCGGATCGCATCAAGGATGTTTTCCATTTGGTGTGTCAAATTGGCAAGATCTTCATAGCCCATTGTGGCAGACATTCCTTTTAAAGTATGGGCAGATCGAAAAATTTCATTGACAATCGACAAATTTTTTGGATTTTTTTCCAATTCCAATAAATGTTCATTGCACGCCTGTATATGTTCTTTACTCTCTTCAATAAAAACTTCTAAATATTGCCCCATATCCATGTGACATTCACCCCTCGGCATTAAACATATTTCAAAATTGTTCTTGCAATATTTTCGACATTTTGTATTTCATCAACCAACATTGTTGAGATTGCCGCTTTCGGCATACCAAATACAATCGAGCTTTCTTCCGATTCAGCTATCGCTTTGACCTTGCCTCCCTTGGCTAGCTGAATCAAGCCTTGGGCGCCATCTGATCCCATTCCTGTCATAATCACCGCCACTTTTGCATAGTCATCCAAAAGGCTGATGGATTCAAACAGGATATCAACAGAGGGGCGATGCCCATTGCGCAGTTCTGTTTTCTCAAACTTAACCATAAGCCCGGCACTCATCCTTTTGACAAGCAAATGGCAGCCGCCAGGAGCAATATAGGCTGTACCGTTCTGCAATACTTCACCATCTTCCGCCTCTTTTACGTGAATCTCTGACAGAGAATCAAGCCGGTTGGCGAGAGATTTTGTATAGCCGGGCGGCATATGCTGGACAATTACAATCGGCGCATTTAGCGATGCCGGCAATTTTGTCAAGACTGCTTGAAGAGCTCTCGGTCCGCCCGTAGACGTACCAATGCAGATAATTTTTTTCATTGACGCTTCCCAAGTCAATCCGTCCTGCCGTATAGAACTTGTCTGTGCTAGTTCTATTTTACTACTTTTTAGCAATTGAGAGGATAAAAGATTTTCCTCTGAATTCTGACATACCAAACATGAAAGGTTTGCCTTGCTAGCTTCGAGCACTTTTTCAACGATTTTCTTTTCGATTGTTTGCAAATCTAGTGAAATAGGGCCTGATGGCTTTGCAATAAAATCAACAGCACCATATTGCATCGCTAGCATTGTATTTTCTGCTCCTGTTTGCGTTGCACTTGAAAGCATGACAACTGGAACCGGGGTCTCCTCCATAATAATTCTTAAAGCTTCAATTCCATTCAACACAGGCATTTCAATATCCATCGTGACAACATCCGGCTTTAACTTTTTTACCTTTTCGATAACGTCCTTCCCATTTCGGGCTGTGCCTGCTATCTCAATCTGATCTGAAGCTAAAAGAATTTCTTGAATAAGTTTTCGCATGAATGCCGAATCATCCGCAACGAGAACTTTAACTTTTTCCATGATGATGTTCTACCTCGCAAAAAGAATTTTCTTTAACTTCGAAACAAATGTAGCGGATTTCATTGGAGTGATTTCTTGAGATTGTTTAGATAGGTAGCGGTTTACAAGTCCCTCTAGCGCTGCAGAGGCAGCTGACTTTGGATTATCCAACACAAATGGGACTTGCCTTAATACGGCTTTTTGAACCGAACGATCATCGGGCAGGATTCCAAGTGTCATTGATTCCCGCTGTAGAAATTTCCGCAGCACTTCCGCAAGCCGATCAATCGTCTCCTTTCCTTCTTTCACCGATTGGGCACGGTTTGCCACGAGATAAAACGGCAGCGTGGAATCCAATAAATGCAAATACTTCATCATGGCATATGCATCCATTATTGATGTCGGCTCCGGTGTGGTTATAACAAAAATTTCATGCACAGACAATAGAAATTTCAAAGTGTCTTCATTTGCTCCGGCTCCCATGTCAAAGATCAGGTAATCATACTCTTCCAGGAAGGTATCCAATTCTTCGGAAAGCATTCCTAACCGATCCAATTGAACAAGCTGGCTTAACCCCGTCCCGCCGCCAACATATTTAAGCCCTTGTGGACCTTCTGTAACAATCTCGCTTAATCTTGCCGTTCCTCTTAAATAATCAACAATCGATCTTTCAGAAGATTTCCCCATTAAAATATCGAGATTGCCCATTCCCACATCCATGTCAAATAACAGTACCTTATATCGACGCTTCGTTAACGAGATGGCAAAGTTTAATGAAAAATTCGACTTGCCTACACCGCCTTTGCCGCTTACAACGGCAATCGCCTTTGTATTGCCTGCGCTTAACTGCTTCTTCAGCTTTACGCGTAAGCTTTCTGCCTGGTCTTTCATTTTATTTGACCCCTAGCAATAAATTTGTAATGGTTTCCGGACTCGCTATCACCATGTCATCTGGAACATTTTGCCCGGTTGTAACATAGGCGGCGCCAATTTTGTACTTTTCAATCATATTGAGGATGGAGCCATATACGCTTGTCTCATCGGCTTTTGTAAAAATAAACCGGTCAATCGCGATTCCGGAAAATTGTTCGTAAATTTCTTCCATATCTTTTTGCCTTGAAGTTAAAGCTAACACAAGAAATGTCTCCATTTCATTGGTAAAATCAATTACTTTCAGTAAATCTTCCACATATTCCTTTGTTCGGAAATTCCTTCCTGCTGTATCAACCAATACAACATCATAATCTGCAAATTTAACGGCTGCTTGCTGGAAATCAGCCAAACTGTAGCATACTTCAATGGGTACATTCAAAATTTGCGCGTACGTTTTTAACTGTTCAATGGCCGCAATTCGATACGTATCTGTTGTAATAAAAGCCACTTGTTTTTGATGATTTAAAACACAGTCAGCAGCGATCTTTGCCAAAGTTGTCGTCTTTCCAACACCCGTCGGTCCAATTACATTGATAAATTTTTTTGTAAACGTGATACCGCCAAACGGGAAAATAGAAAGAAAATCCTGTATTTCCCTTTTAAAATAGGCGAGCATTTCTTGCTCCGGACTTTGTTCCGTCCGTTTAAACCATTGATCCAATAGCTCAGCTGTGAATTTTTCTTTCAAGGATGCTGAAAATTCCTGCTCGTTCATAAGCCGTAACAGCTTTTGAATTGGTTCTGGATATGCGCTTATCGCCCCAGATCCATCCGATGTGGATTGCTTGAGCAAATTTTTCACAGATAAAATTTCTTTCAGTAATTCATCTGATAGGATGACGCTTGACGGGATATCTTTTTGTTTTCCGCCAGTCCTGTCATCTTGTTGCCCGTTTTGTAAGATAGACGTCAGCGCCTTTTTCGGTTTTTCCATATACACTGGCTTTTCATTCGAAACCACTTGCGGATCAACCGCTGCGATGACCTCAAAGTTTTTCTTCCGGAAAAAGCCAAAGAATCCTCCCTTAAAAACGATCCTGGAATTTAAGATAACCGCCTCATTCCCAAGATCATTCCGAACCATTTTCATTGCCTCAGCCATTGATTCAGCAGTAAACTTTTTTACCTTCAATCGAAATTCACCACCCCGACGCTTTGTACTTCAACATTTGCTTCCAATTCATTATAAGAGAGGATCGGCACTTTTGGAAAATAGCGCTCCGTCAATTGCCTTACATACATTCTTACTGCAGGCGAACAAAGAATAATCGGCGTTTGCTCCACCATCGAAAATTGTTCAACCTGGGCAGCAATCGATTCCAATATTCTCTGGGAAATAGTCGGGTCAACCGATAAATAATTGCCGTGTTCGGTTTGTTGAATCGCATCGGCAATTGTTTTTTCAATTTTTCCTGATAAAGTAGCTACCTTTAGAGTTTCATTCTGGGAGCTAAATTGAAGCGTGATTTGTCTTGCTAAAGCCTGGCGCACATATTCTCCAAGAACATCGGTATCGCTTGTAATTTTTCCAAAATCGGCAAGAGTTTCAAAGATGACAGGTAAATTGCGTATGGAAACATTTTCTTTTAAAAGCTTTGCCAGAACTTTTTGCACATCACCGACAGACAGTGGAGCCGGAGTTACTTCCTCCACGAGAATCGGATAGGTTTCCTTAACATGATCGATCAATTGTTTTGTTTCCTGGCGTCCTAATAATTCATGTGCATTTGTCTTGATGACTTCTGTTATATGTGTCGAGACAACGGATGGGGGATCAACAACGGTATAGCCAAAAATTTCTGCCCGTTCCTTCATTTCCTCCGTAATCCATTTCGCCGGCAGTCCGAATGAAGGCTCTATTGTATCTATTCCTTCAACTGAATCGTCTTCGATGCCCGGACTCATTGCTAAATAATGATCCAAAAGCAACTCACCCTTGGCCATTTCATTCCCTTTAATCTTTAAACGATACTCATTTGGCTGAAGCTGAATATTATCGCGGATTCTTACGACCGGGATCACGATTCCCAGTTCAATTGCAAGCTGGCGGCGAATCATGACAATTCGATCGAGCAAGTCGCCTCCTTGATTGGCGTCTGCCAGGGGGATCAGACCATAGCCAAATTCAAACTCAATTGGATCAACATTAATGAGACTAATTACACTTTCAGGGCTTTTCAGCTCATCTGCTTCCATTACTTCTTCCATTTGTTCGAGCTGATTTTTCTCTTCCGGCATTTTAGAAAACATGTAACCGCCAAACGCAAGCGCACCGGCAACAGGAATCGTCAGCACATCATTAATCGGGGTAAACAATCCAAGCAGGAAAATCGTTCCGCCGGCTATATAGAGCATTTTCGGATAAGCCAGCAGCTGCGAAGTAATATCTTTACCAAGATTACCGTCCGAAGCAGCTCTTGTAACCACAATCCCTGTTGCGGTTGAAATCAGTAATGCAGGAATTTGACTGACAATTCCGTCTCCGACTGTCAACAAGGAGAAATGCTGTGCTGCTTGGGCAATCCCCATTCCTTGTTGAACCATTCCCATCACGATTCCGACAGTAAGGTTAATTAAAACGATGATGATGCTTGCAATGGCATCGCCTTTAACAAATTTGCTTGCACCGTCCATTGCACCATAAAAATCGGCCTCTTTGCCAACCTTTTCGCGCCGCTGCCGTGCCTCTTGCTCCGTAATCATCCCTGCATTTAAATCCGCATCGATGCTCATTTGTTTGCCGGGCATGGCATCCAGCGTAAAGCGAGCGGCAACTTCAGAAACACGTTCCGACCCTTTTGTGATGACAATGAATTGGATAATAATAAGAATCGTGAAAAGCACAAGTCCCACGATAATGTTGCCGCCGACAACGAACGTTCCAAACGTTTCAACGACCCCCCCTGCATCTCCTTTCGATAAAATAGCCCTTGTTGTTGATACGTTTAATCCGAGACGGTATAACGTCAACAGCAGCAACAAAGACGGAAATACAGAAAATTGGAGCGGCTCGGTCATATTCATGGAAATGAGTAAAACCAATAGTGCTAATGTAATATTTAAAATGATTAGGATACTAAGAAGCCAGGTAGGGAACGGGATAATTAACATGGCTACGATCAAAATGACACTTAACAACAATGACATGTCTCTTACCGACATTGGCTTCCCTCCTTTTCCCTGCTGATTATAGTTATTTAAACATTCCTCTATGAAAAAAATTATCGTTTGGTTTTTGTTCGATAGACGAAGGCGAGGATTTCGGCTACCGCTTTGAAAAATTCTTCCGGAATCGTATCGCCGATTTCGGTTTGACTATAAAGTGCCCTTGCGAGTGGACGGTTTTCAACCGTGATGACTTCATTTTCCTTTGCAACAAGTTTTATTTTCTGGGCGGTATAGTCAACTCCCTTTGCCACAACGAACGGTGCGTCCCTTTTTGCCTCATCATATTTGATTGCAACCGCATAATGCGTTGGATTTGTGATCACAACATCTGCTTTCGGTACTTCCTGCATCATGCGCCGCATCGCCATTTCCCGCTGTCTTTGCTTGATGCGCGATTTTATTTGCGGATCACCTTCAGAATTTTTGTATTCGTCTTTAATATCCTGTTTTGACATTCGAATATTTTTTTCAAAATCATATTTTTGATAAAGAAAATCCAATACGGCTAAAAACATGAGTGCTCCAGAGGCAAACAAACCCATTTGCAGTGTTAAACTCCCCAACGTGGCAAGTGCAACACCAATTGGCTTTTGTCCCAACACAAGAATCTCATCCATTCTTTTCCATAACACCGCAAAGGTTACAATCCCTACAAAACCTATTTTTAAAATCGACTTTAACAGCTCCACAATCGCCCTGATTGAAAAAACCCGTTTAAACCCACTGATCGGATTGATTTTTTCAAGCTTCGGCTGTATTGCTTCGCTTGTAAAAAGAAAGCCGACTTGAAGAAAATTGGCAGCCGCACCGGCAATCATTGCAACCAACATGATCGGCCCGATGTAAAGGGCGAGTTCCTTTACTATTCGCAGGAAAATAACTTTTAGATTGCCTTCTGTGGCATCCATCAGCAAAAAATCTTGCAAGGAACTTTTAAACAAAGAAAAAACTCCATTTTGTAAATAGCTGCCGGCAAACAGGAAATAGAGAAAAACAGCCAACAGGACAACCGCTGTATTGATATCCTGGCTTTTTGCAGTCTGCCCTTTTTTTCGCGTTTCTTGACGTTTTTTGGGCGTAGCTTTTTCTGTTTTTTCTCCCGAGAAAAATTGCAAATCAAGCGACAAAAGCTCCATTTATGAACCCCCAAAAAGCTGCATCAAGTCCCGCATTGTGTAAAGTACTGTCTCCACCAAATGAGAGACAAGGGCAAGCAGTGTACCCAATACCGTGATGATAACAATGAAACCAACAACTATTTTAACCGGCAAGCCGACAACAAAGATATTTAGTTGTGGAACTGTTCTTGCGACAATTCCAAGCGCCACATCAACTAAAAACAGGCTTCCTACAACCGGTAAAGACATTTGAAAGGCAACAAGAAACATCGTGCTGAACGATTTGACAATATAGTTCACCACATTTGCATTGCCTAGCGGCAGCCATGGCTGGTCGATGGGGATAAAGCGATAGCTGTTGTAAATTCCATCGATCAATAGATGATGACCGTTAAAAGAAAGCAGCAAGAGTAAAGCGAATGTATACAAATACTGTCCTAATAGCGGGCTTTGCGTGCCGTTTTGCGGATCGATAACGTTCGCAATCGAAAAACCCATTTGAAAATCAATCAGCCCGCCGGCAATTTGGATCGCTGATAAAATCACATAGGCAGTAAACCCAATCAGCACACCAACGAGTGCCTCTTTCATGATCAAGAGAAAATAGGTGCCATTGATTTCAAAAATGGGCGGCTCAATGGAATAAAACATTAGCCATGATAAGAAAAATCCCATACCCAATTTATGGACAGTCGGAATTGTCCGGTACGAAAACAGCGGCATCATCACAAAAAAAGATGTAATCCGAACGAAGATTAGCAGGAATGCTGGAAATTTCGGCAGTAAATCATTCATGTGAGATCATCCTATAAATCTCGTTAGATTCGAAAATATTTCGCTTGCATACGAAAGCATGTAGCTGAGCATCCACCGTCCAAAAAACAGAATCCCCAAGAGAACCGCAATTATTTTCGGAACGAAGGCAAGCGTCTGCTCTTGAATTTGGGTAGTGGCCTGAAAAATACTGATAATCAGCCCAACCACTAGTGCAATCACTAGCAGTGGTCCACTTATGAACAAAATTGCGTAGATCCCTCTTTGGGCAATCGATATAACCGTTTCAGCATCCATTCTTCTTCACCTGCTTAAAAACTATCTAATAATGATTTAACGACTAAATACCATCCATCCACCATCACAAACAAAAGGATTTTAAACGGCAAAGAAATCATTACCGGCGGCAGCATGACCATTCCCATTGACATGAGCACGCTCGCAACGATCATATCAATGACCAGAAAAGGAATGAAAATCATAAAACCCATTTGAAAAGCTGTTTTCAATTCGCTGATGGCAAAAGCCGGCACCAATGTGGTCAGTGGAATATCTTGAATTGATTTCGGTTTAGGCGCTTTAGAATAATTGAGAAATAAAGCAAGATCTTTCTGTCTCGTATGGGCGCTCATAAAGTCTTTGAACGGAACGCTAGCGCGATCAAATGCCTGTTCGAGTGTTATTTTCTCATTGAATAAAGGGGTAAGTGCCGTTTTATTTACCTCTTGAAACGTCGGCGCCATAACAAAAAACGTTAAAAACAATGACAGACCGACAATCACTTGGTTTGGCGGCATTTGCTGGGTAGCAAGCGCCGTTCTGACAAAGGAAAGAACGATGACAATCCTTGTAAATGCTGTCATTAAGATCAAAATGCTCGGGGCAAGCGACAACACCGTTAAGAGCAACAGCAGCTTTACCGATGTTGAAACATTTGCAGGGGAACTGCTGTTGAAAAAATCTACAAATTGGTTCATTGCTCATCTGACCCCTTCTTTTTCATTTCATCAAAAAGCTTTTTTCTGCCGTTTGCCATTTCTTCCAGCTCGGTCTTTAACAAGGAAGAAAACGGAAGATTCTTTGCCTTTTGCGGCTGCCAGTTTTTTGTTCTTTCAATTAGCTTTGTCACAATATCGCTTGGTTGGACAAGCTGTTCCATCTTGTTGTTGTATTCTGCAAGAATTTCCTTTCGCTCTTCGGCATTATCAATCTCTTTCAGCAACTGGACATTTTCTCCGACTCCAACGATAAAAAGTTCGCTGCCAATTTTGACGATTTGTACGGATCGATTTGCCCCAAGCGAGGTTCCGCCGAGGTTTTCGACAAGTTGTGTTGATTTGAACGACTTGCTCCGCTTATTGATAAATTTCAACAATATATACATCAGCGCGACAACGAAGATCGTCGCAAAGATCATTCTCACAAAATCCCATATTGTAATTCCCACTGTTGCGGCAGTGGTGGTTGATCCCTTTTGAACCGTTTTTTGTTTGGTTGGGGAAAGGTTCTGATCCTGACATTTATCCGGATTTTGAAAGCAGTCTTTTACACTGTTGTTCAATTGCCCTGCTTGAGCCGCTGGCTGCGGTCCAAGCAGAGCAATGATCACAATAAGCGCTACTTTTAACCATTTTTGAATGTTTAACAAGGCGCTGCACCTCTAATTTTATTAAAATGAAACTTCCACCAATGGGGGCTAACTGCCCGTTCACGCGCAATCAATTCCTTATCCTAACGTTTTCGAAATTGCTTCAAGCACACGGTCAGCTTGGAAAGGTTTAACAATAAAATCCTTCGCCCCCGCTTGTATCGCATCAATCACCATTGCCTGCTGCCCCATTGCCGAACACATAATGATTTTGGCGGCCGGATTAATTTTTTTTATTTCTTTCAATGCGGTAATCCCGTCCATTTCCGGCATGGTAATATCCATTGTAATTAAATCGGGAGAGGTTTCTTTGTATTTTTCAATCGCTTGAACGCCGTCCGCTGCTTCGCCGACAACTTCGTAGCCATTTTTCGTTAAAATATCCTTAATCATCATTCGCATAAATGCAGCATCATCCACAATCAATATTTTATGTGCCATTGGTTCATCCTCCTGAATTATCGTAATTTCTTGATTCGGTCGCTCTGGCTGATAATATCTGTAACCCGTACGCCGAAGTTTTCATCAATGACCACGACCTCACCTTTTGCTACCAGCCGGTTGTTGACCAAAACATCAACTGGTTCACCCGCCAGCTTGTCCAATTCAATTATGGAGCCAGTTGAAAGTTCTAGTATTTCTTTAACGGAGCGTTTCGTTCTCCCAAGCTCAACCGTTACTTGTAACGGAATATCCAATAACATATCAAGGTTTTTCGTTTCCACATTTGCAGCATGCTGCGATTCGAAATCAGAGAAAACTGCAGGCTGAATCGTTGGCTGAGCAGCACCTTGAAATCCGGAACCCAAATGCTGCGGTGCTGAATTCGAATTTGCATAGGCGGCTGTCTGATTGTAAGCTTGATTCACTTGTGCAATATTCGTCTGCAGATTTTGAAGGCGATTATCTGTACCATAAACAAATCCAGCATTCGCTTCCATTGCTGCTTCCTTAGATATTTGTGGCACAGATCCATTGGAAGAAAAAGATTCATCTTCACCAAAAGCCTGGTAGCCGCTTGCCATTGTTTGTGCAACTTGCCCTGGATTCATCAACTCAAACACAAGTTGTTTCGCAAAATGAAGCGGCAAAAGCTGCATGATTGTTGAATCAATCAAAGAACCAACCTTTAACCGGAATGAAATTTTGACTAGCTGTTCCTCATCTGGAAGCTGATCGGTTCCTTCTCCTTGCGATACATCCAAAATATTTATTGTCGGTGGAGATATATCCACCCGTTTATTAAAAACCGTTGACATCGATGTTGCGGCAGAACCCATCATCTGATTCATTGCCTCTTGCACCGCACTTAGCTGGATTTCCCCCATAAGTTCATTCGGAGTTGTCCCATCGCCGCCTAACATAAGATCGGCAATGATGGCTGCGTCACTTTGTTGGATAATCAGCAAGTTGCTGCCTGAAAATCCTTCTGTGTAACCAACTTGAATGCCAACATATGGATGCGGAAATTCTTCGCTTAAATTTTTCCGGAGAACAATTAAGACGTTTGGTGTGGTAATTTCCACTTTTTGATTTAATAAGGTTGACAATGCCGTAGCGGAGCTGCCAAACGAAATATTCCCGATCTCACCCAATGCATCTTTTTCCATTGGTGTTAATAAATCGTCTTGGATTTCATTTCCATCTTGCCTGAAATCTTGCTCAAAATCATCGTCCCCTGTTCCCCTTAACAGCGCATCTATTTCATCCTGAGAGAGCATATCATCGCTCAT
>JAKACS010000595.1 GCA_021821235.1 Bacillota bacterium | reverse complement strand
ATTTTAATGCAAAAAATAACGAATCTTCCGATGGGAGTGAAGAGCCATCGAAATATTTCTCGTTTCCTTTGTCTGATAAGAAAGACATATGCTATAATGAATCTTCGGGAGAATTTTTTACATTCTCTCCCTTTTCGAAAAATCCTATAAAAGAGCATATAATCAGAATTCCCATAAAATTTAATGGGATAGTAATAGATGATAATGGCGATAAATTCATAAATGCAAAAATTAACGGTGTTTCTAGCTATTTTTCTTTAGAGGATTTTAAAACTGAGATAAAAAAATATGCAATTACGGGTGCACATCTTGAAAAAATAATGCAGTTTTTATTAGCTTACATTAACGATGAAAACAATATAAAAAATGCCGAAAAAGTGCATCCGGATAATATTTTTATTGAGAAGAAAACAATAAAAGTTTCAGATAATTATAATATTGATAAAATAAAAACAATAAAAACGGTATTCAGACTTTATCAAATTGCAACGGTCCCAGATCACTTCGCCGCTAATTTGGCATACTTTTTAGCGGCCCCTTTAAGCTATTTTTTCAGGCGAAAAGGGAAAATGTTCCCATACTTGATAAATTCAGGGGTACCGGGATCAGGTAAAACCACTATCCCAATACTTTTTGTTGTTAAGGGCTATAACCAGCTAGATGAAGAAGCCCATGTAGTGATGAATGATGTCAAAACTCCATATACACTTATGAAAGCCCTGAGCCGTTCCATTCTCCCCACAACTCAAGAAGAAGTCACCAGTGACTGGATCCAATTCCATTCTGAGCTTTTAAAAGGGATGGCTGACTCAACACATGCGGGTAGCAGGGGCTACTTTAACACGGTTAAGCATTCTGATGCAAAATCCCAATTATCGATGGATTCAAATGATAATATAAGTACGAAGGTTGCAGATATGGATAGATTCATAGTCTGCAATTTCCCCAAGGAAGCCCGAGAAAAACAGAATATAAACGAATTTGATAAGGTTTCAAATGAGCTTCAACCAGGTTTCATGTTCAATTTGTTTGATGCTGTGTTTGGTGGCAAAAATCTCGATGATGTAATAAAAAATATTTATTCCGTGACGAACCGAAACGAAATAAAAAAATCAATCATTAAATATGTCCTCGATGCACTCAATTCATTAACCCCCGAAGTTAATTTTAACATGCCCGATTTCAACACATTTAAAACGGAAAACAATTTAAATGACTGGCAAGCCGAGGTTTACACCAATCTTGATTATATTATAAAACAGATAGCCGACGGGCAAAGATTAAACACCTATAATTTGAACGAAACGCAAATTGCCCGGAATGATAAAAAAATATATATTACGCGGACAGGTTTCTCGATACTTAAAAAGGCCATTAATTTGCCCTTTAAATCAATAGACGATTTTGATCACAATACGATGAGTACAAATTTTACAACATCAAAAACTAGTTTTCGTTTCAATAAAGACGATCCCCCTATAACTTGCCTTATGATCGCACCAATTGAATCCGATGACCCGCCAGAGATTAGGAAACTTAAAAATGAAATAGCCAGGCTTGAAGAAGTCAAAAAGGAGCTGAAAAGCCAGAACATAGAAACTGAAGGCATTGACAAAACCATTAATGAATTAAATGCAAAAATAAAGGAAATACAGAACCCACTAAAAATTCCAAAGGAGCAGGGCACATTAGACTCGGGAAAGGATAACAACAATTTTGGCAAAAAAGAACCAGATAAAGATGATGGCAAAAACGAAGAAAAGACTGATAATGAGGATACAGGAGATAATCCATCCGGTAATTCTCCAGATCCAAATAAATCAGCCGAGAACGAAACGCATAAGAAGGAAGAAAATAAGGAGCATAAATCAGAGAATCCACCAGATACAGAGAAAACCCCAAGAATTCCAAAGAACCCGAAAATGTTCTATTACAAGATCATGGACCATTTTGATGCCTACCCCGATTCCTATTTTGATGGATCCGATATTATCCTGGACAGTTACACGCCTATTTATCACAAGAACTCATCTAATCTTTCATACATTCTTTTAAAAGTGCTAATCCCCGAGAACCTATCACAGCAGCCTGGTAACTGGATGAAGTTCCTAGTAGATTCCCAGGAGATCTCACAAAAGGCATTTGAGACCCTTTCAAGAGGTGATGCAGAATGAACCTCGTTGATATTTTTTACTTAGGCCCAGAACACATTGTATCGGGTTATAACGGTGATTACAGGCTCGTACCAGGAAAGGTAACAGTAGAATCCTGGATGGCTGATATTTTGTTTTATCACGGTTACTGTTTATCCTTAAAGCAGGCAAAAGGAGTTGAAAGCTATGAAAGAAGTAATACAAAAAGCAATAAAAAAGGTAGAGCCGGCCATAGAGAGAAGATCCAGGAAAGAGGGAATTAAAATGCAGAGTACTATAAAAAAAATACCGATAGCCAGTTTTATGGACCATGAAAAAATAGGACAAATCATAATAGAACCGCTTACACATCTGCCATTCTGTGATATGTGCGATTCCTTTGACTGCATGCATGTAAAATATGCAATGTCATTCGAGCAGGTCAGAATCAATTTAACTGAATCCTTAAGGCTGACATGTTCAAAATGCGGGAATTACAATTCCAAGGATGCTAATTACTGTGACCAGTGCGGATCCAAGCTTCCGGAGGTGCAGTAAATGCAGAGAGAGGCGGTAAGGGTGCAGCAGCCCGATGGATCCTTCAAGGTTATCTTCCGGGAGACTCCAGGGAACCAGAAGGACCAGGAAAAGAAGATCCAGGAATCAAGGCCATTGATGCAGAATACCAGGGAGAAGCCCAGGAAGGATAAAAAGGAAATCCAGGATCCCAGGTATTACAACCCCCTGAATCCTGACCACATAGACATATTCGGAAAGGATCTTCTAAACAAGGATCTTGTTTTCTCCCTAAATTCAGGGGAATCAGTAAAAGGCAAAATGACAGGCTATGCACAGTATGAGGTTTTAATAGAATTTGATGGAAAGAAGGTTATCCTGATGAAGCAGGCCATAGCCAAGGTAGAGGTGCTATAATATGAATCTGGACAGTTTTATGGAAATAGAGAAGTTGAATAATAAGGAGATAGAGCAGGTAAAAGAGTATGTGGAATCCTTAAAGAGATCCAGGCAAAAACAGGAAAATCAAAAATGCACTTTCTGG
>JAKACS010000594.1 GCA_021821235.1 Bacillota bacterium | reverse complement strand
TGGATGAATTTGCACAAGTTGCAAGAGTTTGAGCCCTTTATTCAAAGCGAATCACCTGAATGGGATCGATAAACGAATCCCCTTTTTTGATCGCAAAGTAAAATTCACCCTTTGTCTTATCCTTGCCAGCTGATCCCGAAACGGTGCCGATCTCTTTTCCTTTTGAAACAAATTCGTATAAGCCGACATTGATTTGATCGAGGTTGCCATACCACGATTCCGTTTTGTCTGAATGTTGGATGATAACCGTTTTTCCCAAACCGTCTTTTATTCCAGCAAAGGTTACAACGCCTTCATTATACGCTTTTACCGGTGAACCTTTGCTTGTTTCCACCATTACGCCCTGTCCATTTTTGTCAAAATTCTCTAAGATTCTTCCAGATGCCGGAACAGCATATTGATTGCTCACGTTTTTGACATCAGGCTTTTTTTCATTGAATGGCAAGAGTGCCAATGGTTTGCCAAACTTATTCTCATACCACTTGCTGACAGCGGCAAATTGAAATTCCTGGGAAAAAGAACTTTTTACAATTGACCTTGCCGAATCCAGTGCCGGTGACTGATTTCGAAACATAATTGCAACGACAAGGAACAAACAGATCGATGCAAGCAGCTTAAAAAAGAACACCTCTTTACGGAATAACGGGTGAATTTCCTCATCCCGGCCGCTCGGTTCATAGGAAGCAAACTGATTAAAGCCATATTTTTCATCCTCTTCCGGGAGAACAGCCATTCGCTCCGAACCGTTTCCTCTGTTTTCTTTTCGTCTTTTGGCAATTCTCCTGCGGATCTCATCCGGTCTTGAGCGTGCCATACTCATTCCTCCCCCATCCTTCATCCATTTTCCACTTTGTACAAGTTTATGAAGGACAGGCGGTGAGTATGACTTGATAGACAAATATAAAAACGCTTGAACAATCTGATACAAGCGTTTTTTTCAATATTTCTCTTCGCTATTACTTCCCGCCAAAAAACTTTTTCAGTTTTGCGAAGACGCCTTTGTCGCTGTCTTCAAGCGGCTGAAGCGGAATCGATTCACCGAGGATTCTTCTGGCGATGTTGCGATAGGCGATTGATGCTTTGTTTGTTGGGTTCATTGCAATCGGCTCACCATGATTCGATGCCTTGATAACCTCATCATCATCGGCAACAATGCCAATTAACTCAATGGATAAATGTGTAGTAATTTCATCCACATCCAGCATATCGCCATTTTTCATCATGTGGTTGCGAATCCGGTTAATAACAAGCTTTGGTGATTCAATATGTTTTTCCTTTTCAAGCAATCCAATAATGCGATCAGCATCGCGGACTGCCGATACCTCTGGAGTGGTGACGACAATAGCCTTATCGGCACCGGCCACCGCATTTTTGTAGCCTTGTTCAATTCCGGCTGGGCAGTCAATCACAATATAGTCGTAATCCTGCTTTAATTGATCGATTAACGTTTTCATTTGTTCTGGTGTAACAGCCGATTTATCGGTTGTTTGGGCAGCAGGCAGCAAATAAAGCAAGTCTTCAAACCGTTTATCCTTCACAAGTGCCTGGTGGATTTTGCAGCGCCCTTCGACGACATCTACAAGATCATATATAATTCGGTTTTCAAGCCCCATGACAACATCCAAATTGCGCAGCCCAATATCTGTATCGACTAAACAGACTTTCTTTCCTTGTAATGCTAGAGCAGTACCGATATTGGCAGATGTTGTTGTTTTCCCGACGCCGCCTTTACCAGATGTGATGACGATCGCTTCTCCCATATTAACGTCCCCCTTCTAATCTAGTTAGATTCGGTCTAAGATGCACTAAACCTTGTAATCTATCAACAATAATTTGACGATCTTCATTTATGTAAGCACATTCCATATCGTGTTTTTCAACGTTTATAGCATGGTCAGGCGCACGGTTGATGCAATCGCTGATCCTTAGCTGTGAAGGTTTCATGCTTGAGGCGGCAATCACGGCCTCTTCATTGCCGTAGCAGCCCGCATGCGCCATTCCTCTTAATGTCCCCATAATAAATATATTGCCACCCGCTTTTACGGTTCCGCCCGGGTTCACATCCCCGATCAGCAGCAAATCGCCGGTAACTTCCACAACTTGTCCAGAACGAATTATTCTTGCCAATGTCAGTACTTCATGCTGCTTTCTTAATGCTTCTGCCTCTTCCTTCGTGATGACATTTGAACGGATTTCTTCAACAATAAGATTTTTTTTCTGCCTGACAAGCATTTTTAATTCTTCTTGCTGAGCGTTTGTTAAATAGCGATTTCCAGTTTCAAGTCTGACATGAATCAACGGTCGGTCTTCGTGTACCCGGTAGGTAGCAGACAACTTATCATCCAATTCCTTTTTTAACTCATGAAAAGAACAGCTATCATCCAAGTTTAGTGTCAATCCATCTTTTGTTCCTTTAATTGTTACATTTTGCCGTTTATTCATGAAGAAGTTCACCTCAATAAGCAAGCATAGCCATTCATTTCTCATATTTAAACAAGCTGCTTGCAAACGGCAGCTTGCTTTTCATTTGTTTTTGCTCTATATCTTCATAATGAATTCGATAAAAAAAAGAAAACTCCTCTTTTTAGCCAAAGATTGTCCTACTCTGCCCGCAAGTTTTTAGCGAAATTTTCAAAATATCGTTTTAATGGGTAGGCGACCAAAATAATAAAAATTGCATTTAGAATCAAGGTTGGAAAAAGTCGGATATTGGCGAAAGTTATAAAATCCATACTTGTTACATGAATCAGCGTGTTCATTTCATAAGAGCCAAGTTCGACCAATACTACGCCTGTCAATACCATCAAGGATGCCAAAAAAATATTTGTCTGCAGCACCTTCATCATTTTGGTCACCAAGTAGGCTGCAAATGGATATAAAAACAAATAGATCCCAATGATTTCGGTATAAACAACATCAAACAGAAGTCCAAATAATAATCCATAAAGGATACCGTGCTTCTCGCTGCCATAGATCGTAAGAAAAAGAATCGCGGCAATTAAAAAGTGAGGAGCGAGGATCCATTCCCTTTTAAATATAGTACCTGGTAAGAATTGCATAAAGATGCTTTCAAAAACAAACAAAAATAAAAAGAGTAAAGGAAGAAGAAATTTTCTCAAAAATTCTCCCCCTTTTGGCTTCCCATTTGGCTTAAGCTGGGCTGGGGCATAATTCTTGTGATGACAAGAATGT
>JAKACS010000593.1 GCA_021821235.1 Bacillota bacterium | reverse complement strand
GGTGCCTCCTTAACTAGAGGTTTAGGCGCCGGTGCGAATCCGGAAATTGGAAAAAAGGCTGTCGAGGAAAGCAGACAGCAGATCAAAGAAGTTTTGACAGGCGCAGATATGGTGTTTGTTACAGTGGGTATGGGGGGTGGAACAGGTACAGGAGCCGCACCGGCGATCGCTGAAATTGCCCGCAGTCTTGGTGCTTTAACTGTTGGTGTCGTGACACGCCCGTTTAAATTTGAAGGACGCAAACGGGCAGCAAACGCCGAATCTGGAATTTCCGATTTAATTGCGGTACCCGGATTAATTAACCTTGATTTTGCAGCTGTTAAAACAGTCATGTCCCATAAAGGAACGGCCTTAATGGGAATTGGTATCGCCAAAGGGGATGACCGTGCGACAAAAGCAGCGGAAAAGGCAATTAACAGCCCTCTCTTGGAAACTTCAATCAGGGATTATCATGAATATTTCCGGAGGCAGGAGCTTAAGTCTATTTGAAGTTCAAGAAGCAGCTGGTATCGTTGCATCCGCTTCAGATGATGAATTTAATATGATTTTTGGATCTGTCATCAATGAAAACTTAACAGATGAAATCATTGTAACAGTGATTGCAACAGGCTTTACTGAGAAGACAGGGGGAGAATCGCTAAAGGAATGGACGTTTGAAAAGGAGCCATTTCAGATCACAGCCAGGATGAGATCCAAATCGAGCAGGAAAACAGGAAATAATCAGAAAAAAACCTCGATATCCCAGCGTTTTTCCGGAGGAGGAAAAAAGCCGGCGTACGGTTCAATAAATAAAAAACCCTTGCAAGGCAAGGGTTTATTGTTCCAATGAATCAACTTATCATTTCAGAAGCGATTTAAATGGTCTCAGGTTCCATTTGTGTATTTCTTTCCTGCTGGTTTAATTTCTTTACCGCTTCTTTACTTGTATCAACACGTGTGACGAACAGTGCTAAGATGAGTGTGACGATATTGATTCCAAGGGCAACATAGAACGAATATTGAATTCCTGCCAATAAAGCTCTTTGTGTGAGCAATGCCTGAGCCGGTTTTGTCAAAGTTGACGGATCAACGCCGGCCATTAAGGCTGCGGCTTTTGTTTTCGCAACTGAGTTCATGATTGTCACGAGAACAGCTGTCCCAATCGAACCGGACACTTGCTGCGCTGTATTGTTTACCGCTGTACCATGAGGGTTTAAACGTGAAGGCAATTGGTTTAAACCGTTTGTCAAAATGGGCATCATTACCATTGACAAACCAAATAAGCGCAAAGTGTACACAAGGATTATATAGGTATAGCTGGAATTGATTTGTAAGTTTGCTAACATGTAAGTTGATACCGCTGTAACTCCTAGACCTGATACGGCAAGAATTCGCGGTCCAAATTTATCAAACAATCTGCCTGTGATTGGCGACATGATTCCCATTATAATCGCACCAGGAAGCATCATTAACCCTGAATCAAGCGGTGAAATTCCTCGTACATTTTGAACATATGCCGGTGTTAAAATCATTCCCGAGAACATTGCCACTGCGTTTACGATCGAAATAACAGAACCAAGCGCAAACATTGGGTACTTGTATACCCGCAAGTCCAATAATGGTTCATCCATTTTTAATTGGCGGAAAATGAAGGCGATTAGCGCAACTGCCCCAACGATTAAAGTGGTTAATACAATTGTATCCGTCCAACCTTTTGAACTTACAGAACTAAAGCCATATAGTAAACCGCCAAAACCGATGGAAGATAATAAAACTGAGAAATAATCAAGTGTCGCCTGTTTATTTTGCTCCATTATATTTTCAAGTTTCCAAATCGCCAACAGCAAACTAATTACAGCTAATGGTAAAATCATCTCGAACAGTAATCGCCAGTTATAATACTCAACGATATAACCCGATAATGTTGGACCAATTGCCGGGGCTGTTATCATCACCAATCCGAAAACACCCAATGCGGCCCCGCGTTTTTCCCGTGAAAAGCTTACGAGCATGATATTCATTAATAACGGCCCCATGACTGAAGAACCTGCAGCTTGGATCATGCGTCCGGCAAGCAATAGCCCAAAGTTTGGCGCAAAGGCTGACAGGGCAGTGCCTAAGGTGAATATCGACATTGAGGTGATAAATAAACTGCGATTTGTAAAACGCGTGATTAAATAAGCAGAGGCAGGAACCAATACACCACTGATAAGCATATAGCCTGTAGAAAGCCATTGAATCGTTGAATAATCGTTAATTTTTAAATCTATCATAATCGATGGCAATGCGACATTTAAAAGCGAGTTATTTAAAAATGAAACAAATGCTCCGACAAAAAGAATTGCAAGCATTAAATACGGTGGTTTTTTTTGTTGACTATCTGAACCCATTTCTTTTTTCCCCTTTTTGTTCGATTTTCTGTTCCTAACGAGGAAGCCTTTTTACTCAAGTTTTTAAAGCAGGGTCGTTTACATATTGCTGTGTTGATCCCTTGTTGTTGAAGCTTTTCGGCAAGCTTTTCAATTTAATATTTTCATTTATAGGAGTTTTAAGGGAGCACATTCGCACTTTCTTTATAAAGCCCTCTTTTTACGAGTTCAATTTGCTCAATGAAATTTTTTAATGCAGTCTCATCCGTTAAATCTTTTACAAATACTTGAACAAGGTTTTGAAAGGTGACAGCCCAAATTATTTTGATGATTTGCTCAAGCTCTTGTTCACTTCTTATGTTCAAATTTTTTGTGTTTATTAAGTTCATCGTAAATAAATACTGTTTTTTCTGATTCTCTTCATAAACATGGTTCGCAATTGTGTTTTCTAAACGATAGTTCATATTTAAAAAAGCATTTTTAAAAAGATTTTTGTTCTCCTCGTTTCTGAGATTTTTTATCATGAAGTGAAACAGGTCAATGATAGCCGCAAATAACTCACCGTTCTTTTCTTTCAAAATTGAAATAAACCGCTCATTGTTTTTCTTGGAGAGCTGGTTTAATAAGTAATAAAATAAATCCTCTTTATCCTCAAAATATTGATAAAAACTGCCCCTCGGTATCCCTGCCGTTTTAATAATATTTGCAATAGATGCCTCATGGAGCGGGACTCTGGAAAACTCCTTTTTGGCAGACTCCATCAATATTTCCTGTTTGTCTTTCGATAAATGAAAAAATGTTTGTTTTGGCATATCGATTCTCCTTTAAAAAGTGACAACGTGTCA
>JAKACS010000592.1 GCA_021821235.1 Bacillota bacterium | reverse complement strand
TCTCTGTCCTTTACGATGACAATACCCAAAAGCTCCACAACATATATTTTACCAAATTTTAGCATTAAATAGGAAAGAACTTCGGGAATATTATTTTTCCAAATCTCGCTGAAGCAAATGAAATAACTCTTCCTTTGTTTCAGGTTGAAGTAAGCCGATGAACTTCTGTAGACCCATATTGAATAAACACATCATCAACATTTTTTCTCTTTCATCATTAAATGGAAGGAAAACCCCATCCACCACTTCTAACTTGTTTTCTCCTGGTGTAAATTCTTCGTATATCCTGTAATTTATCGGTTGAGCACTTTTTTTGGGGATTAACATAAGGCCAAAGCTCCCTCCTCCACATTTTTGAACAATTAGGGCATTTTCATGCAATGCTTGAATCCCAATTGGAAATACCGATTTTTCGATTCACATATTGTACATTATATTTCTTTTGTTCTTGTATAGATAAGATTCCTATTAAATTCTTGCCACATAAAGGGCAATGTTCTTTTGGTATTTCTACCTCATTCTCCATTCCTTTCTTCATCACTCTCAACAATCTGGCATAATACTTCTTTTAAAAGAAGGTGAACGTCTAAACACGCCTCGGCAAAATCAATATCATCATTATAAATTTCCTGTTCCCAAAAATTAATTTGGTCTTTTTTGCGAATTATAACATGTACATTATCCATCATTTTATAGTAGCTCAATCTTTCCCCTCCTCTTTAGCATCTAAATCTTGTTCATTTAACATCTTTCGCAGGGTTTCCTTTGTTTCATCTGAAATAATTTCTAAGAACCGTTTTAATCCCGTAGCATATAAACCAAGTAAAAGCATATTTTCCGTACCATTCATTTTCCCCCTCTTTATGTACATCTCGCCATGCAAACACTGGGAAGGATGTTCGTCTTCAACGTAGCCAGGTTCTTCCGCAATCTCTAACTTTTTAACAAACTCCCACTTTTTATGGTCTTCTCTGAATCGTTCGACTTTGTAAATAGGAACTCCATACTTTTCAGAAATCCATTCATTATTATATTTTTCCTCTTCAAGTTGAACAAAAACTCTTGCCATTTCCTCCCCTATCTCTTGTTTTGCCTCTTTTTTCATATCCTCAAGAATCTCAGCTCTTAACTTTTCCTTCCAATCTTGTTCCATTAAGCCTTCCCTCCTTTACTATTGAATGTTTATATCATTATCTTTCCGTCAAATAATCTGATATTTCATTTAGCATTGTAAAATACTCCTCTTCCCTCTCCGCTCCATATCCGTAGTCCTGTAATTTAACAAGCGGTTTCTGTAGCCTTTCACGAATATCATTGTCTAATTCAGCATCATCAAATGGGATAACTTCCGCCAATTCGGTAATGCCGTGGTTCTATACTTCTAAAAAATTGTTCCATCCCATATCTCCCGTAAATATCTCGGATGATTTCTCTGACAATGGAAACAGCCAATTTTTCATCCATAAATTAGTCACCCCCTTTCAGGTGTTCCTTAATCATTCAAACTACATGAAGAAGGAAACCTTTACGTAATACCCAATAATTAGGTAAATTGCTATCATTAGAAAGTCCCCAAGTAATTCAACCGAAAGATTCAGCAACGATTCTTTCAACTTTGTTTTATTCAGTAGCATTTTCTATCTCCCCTTCAAATGGAGTTTGGAAACAAACAATATAAAAAACGCCCAGTCGGGTTGACTGAGCGTTAATTTATGCAATATGGAATAGTATCAATACCACCGTATTTAATCATATTGTTTCATTCCCTGTTTTTGTAATTGTATTTTCAAATTCATCATAAACATTCTATTCAATAATATCAAGGGAAGATTTAAACTTTCCCTTTCCCCTTAAAACCTAAAAAGAGAAACAGGGAGCTACCCTATTTCTCAATAAAATTTATATTTTTCCTGGTTCTCTTTAAACTGTTCTAACTATGTTCAGTAAAAATAAAGTATTAGGAAAAAATCCCCTTCAAACCCGCATTCCTACGTTTCGAGTTAAAATAGAGTTCTGCACGAATCCTGCATTTTCTCGATTTTCTTCTCCCTTTTTTCTCCCACAACTTTATTATTTATGATAATAAAGTCGTGGTACAGGGAACAGGATTTAGGCTCAAGGAAAGGGATTTTTTCCTGCTTTTTTCACTCTTTCCCTTCTCTCCTATCCCCTATAAATCCTGATTTGACGGGCCTTTTCTTCACGCTTTTTATCGGGCAAAAAGGATGGGATTCCTGTTCCCACCCTTTCTTTCTCGCTTTTTCTTCCTGCCTTTGTCCACACGTTTTCCACAGGCATATCAGAACTTTTTATTCATTATGGCAAGGGTTTGTTATGGATAGCAGGAGATTATTATGGGTTTACATTTTTTAACTCCAGCAGTGCGACCGTCTCCACGTGCGTCGTATGCGGAAACATATCCACCGGCTGCACTTCTAACGTCGTATATCCCCCATCTTCCAAAATCCTTAAGTCACGGGCGAGGGTGGCGGGGTTGCAGGAGACGTAGACGACTCGCTGTGGTTTCATTTCGATGATGGTTTGCAGGAGGGCTTCGTCGCAGCCTTTCCTTGGCGGATCGACGACAAGGACGTCTGCCGTGTTGCCTTCCTTATACCATTTCGGGATGATGGCCTCCGCTTCGCCAACGGCAAATTCGGCATTGGTGATTCCATTGAGAGCAGCGTTCCGTTTGGCGTCTTCAATTGCTTCTGGAACAATTTCTACACCGAAGACACGACGAGCTTTTTGTGCTAAAAATAAAGAAATCGTTCCGATGCCGCAGTAGGCATCAATGACCGTTTCTTCCTCAGTCAACCTGGCGTACTCCAGTGCTTTTTCATAAAGCACCTTTGTTTGCACAGGATTGACTTGATAAAAGGATAGAGCGGAGATCGCAAATTTGACATTGCCGATATAGTCATAAATAACTTCGTTGCCCCAGAGAACGGTTGTTTTATCACCTAAAATCACATTCGTTCGTTTCGAATTCACATTATGGACAATCGACTTTACCTTTGGAAGACGAGCGGTGATTGCGTCCACCAGTTGTTTTTTAGACGGAAGATCGGCCGTTCTTGTGATCAACACCACCATCAGCTCGCCTGTCTGCCTACCATAGCGTGCCATGATGTGACGGAGCACGCCTTTGTGGTTTGCTTCATCATATGGCTCGATTCCCAGCTTCCGGCAAATTTCTTT
>JAKACS010000591.1 GCA_021821235.1 Bacillota bacterium | reverse complement strand
TCCATTGGTATACAATGCCTCGAGTTTTAGAAAGATCTGTAGATGCCATTGTTGTCTCAATTGTCATTGCAAAACACCTCCACTTAGGAAAAAGAGAAACCTTTTTCCTAAGTCAAATTTACTGCTGCGTTATGCTTTTAAAACTTTAATCTGTGTGTCATTAAATGAAGCACTACCGCCAACAGGATCCTCCAAACAAACATTTCCGATTGACGTGTCAAGCCTCATAACAGGGTTGGGGTTAATTCCACCCTGCCTCATCTTATCCCCTTTAATTGTTTTTCCATCAATAACCGTATCCTGCGCGCCTAAGGCCCAGTGTCCATAGTGTCCTGATACAGCCACAACACCCGGTCTAATTCCTTGAAGGAGCCTAGCTTTTCCAACTTCACCCTTTTGGTTTGTTGCTGAAACAATACGTACTAAATCTCCATTTTTAATTCCTAACTTGTTAGCATCATCCGCATTCAAATCTACAAAATTTTCAGGTAGGATTTCCATTAGCCATGGGTTGGTAACGGTCCGTGAATGAGAATGAAACGGTAGTTTATGAGTGATCAATGTGAAAGGATACTCTTTGTCATTAATGACATTCCCCTTTAAGTCCTTAATCGGTTCATAGGTTGGGACCCCACTAAAATTCTCCCCGGTAATACTGTGTTTTGATGAACCGACTTCTTCAGAATAAATACGGGCAATATTTTCATACCTATGGGCTAAATAAGCACCTTGATATGCCTTATCTGGACTTTCAAACACCCCTCCACGGTCAAGTACATACTTTATTTTCGCTTGTTCCGTGTCTCCTGGTACTCCACCTTCAATAGCAATATTCGCAATTAATTTTGAATAAAAATCCTCAGGCTTATTTAATGGCATTCCTGGACCAAATCCATTATCCCCGAATCCTGATAAATTCATCTTTTTTGCAATGGAAATCAGAATTTCCTCTAATGATTTCGTTTCAGGAAATACTTTTGTCATCGGCTGCCGAACTTTTGTTATCTTTGTTACGATCGTAGGTGCAGTATGTGGAGTGTCCCATTGTTCCAGGTACGTAACATCCGGTAAGATATAATCTGCGTACATGGATGTTTCGCCAATTAAAATATCACAAGCAATGAACAGCGGAACTTTTTTTGTATCTTTTAATGTGCTAATGACAATTTCTTTTATCCCCGGCGCTGCATAAGCGGGCGTTCCCATATGAAGGAATAAAATTTTTGTTTTATATGGATATCCATCCGCAAGACCAGCTATAACCTCTTGATACATATCATTTGAAAATGGAAACCATGGTCTTTTTGCAGGGTATCCGTTCTTTTTAAACTCTGTCGAATCTTCGTATTTCTTTCCTTCTCTAGAAAGTGGAACACCTGATGCTTTTACTTTACTTGGATGCATGTTAACGATATCATATTTTGTATTTGGTACTCCCCCCATTTCATGAAGAGTCCCTCCACCAGCAGTTAATCCACCCTTCCAATCTATGTTACCAATAAGAACATTTAACATAATAATGGCACGTCCATTATAAAATCCGTTCGTATGTTTAACAGGACCACGATAGAAGTCGGCTACAGCAGCTTTTCCATAAGAAGTAAATTCCTCAGCAGTTTTGGAGATTTGTTGCTCACTTATTCCTGAAATTTTAGCATACTCTTGCATGGAACGTTTCATAACTTCTTCTTTTAAGAGAGTAAATGATGTTTTGCATTGTATTCCATTCACAGTTACTGAACCTTCTAAATCACCACGATCAATTGCTGTATTTAATTGCGGGACACCGCCATTTAGAACAACAAAATCTTGTGGACCACCGTTAATACCTGCTTCCAATGGTCTTAAAAATTTACGAGTTTGTAAATTAACTAAATAGGTAGCATCAGACCAAGAATATTCACCGTCAGCATTAGCAGCAGTTTTTGATGGATTCTCCAGGAAGCGTTTATCGAATCGGTTATTTTCAATTATCCACCGTATCATACCAAGTGCAAGCGCTCCATCACCACCGGGCTTAACCGGTAACCAAACGTCCGCCTTGGAGGCTGTAACAGAAAATCTTGGCTCAACATCTACCAATTTCCCACCATTTTCTTTAAAAGCGCCCAATTTATAAGCTAAATTATTCATCGGAAAGTTTGCTTCACTCAAAGAACCGCCAAACATGATAATATAATGTGCATTAATAAAGTCTGGTTTAAAATGGTTTTTGCCTGGTGTTGTTTGCAAGTATGCGATATGATGGCTTAATTCACAAATACTAGTATGTTCATACAAGTTGACAGAACCAAATGCATTTTGAACGAACCTCTTCGCAAATTGTTTTCGCCCATCTTCAATACGTCCGGCTAGAAAAGTAAATTGATTGGACTTTGGACCTAGTTCAGGAGCATTGGGATCAATTGGTGTAGCAGGATCAAATACACCCTTAAATCCTTCTACCTTACCTTCATTAAATAAATCCCCACCATTAACGATTTCATTAAATGCTTGATCCCAGCTTATCGCTTTCCATTTACCGGAACCACGTGGTCCAACACGTTTCAGCGGCTGTTTTACTCTCATTGGATCGTAGGCTGTTTGAATTCCAGCCTGTCCCCTGGCACACAGTTTACCTCGAATATCTACGACATCTTTTGGATCCGTTTCATAAGGTACCGGTTCCGGCATTGTCATAATACTGTATGGGCTGCCGTCTAATTTTAAAATTTGACCATCTTTGACTTTTCCTCTAATAGTGCAATCCGAACGGCATTGTAAACAAACACTATAAATAATCTTAACGTCTTTTGAAGTATCCAATGTATCATAATTAGGAGCACCTGAAATATAATCAGGAATTCCATTATTCTTATCACTTGCAAACACTTTAATGGAGGTACCCGCAGCCAATGCTGTTCCTAATACTGCAGAACCTTTAATAAAACTTCTTCTTGAAATTTTCATAAGTTTCACGCTCCTTTCCGGTTATTAAGTGGGTTGTTATTTTGACCCTGAGTTGGCGAATATTTATGATTCATTGGTAATAAATAGAAAAAGAAAGACAGTACCGCTAATGCTGCAACAGCGATAGAAATAACTTCTACTAACTGAGTAGGTTCGATTTGATATTCTAAGACCTTATTCCCAGTTAAAGGAATTTTTTGCCCACCAATTACAAAATTTATCCTCATTGCTAATACACCAATCATCGTTAACAA
>JAKACS010000590.1 GCA_021821235.1 Bacillota bacterium | reverse complement strand
AATTTACGATCCACATTAAATAGTAATGTTACAATTCAGAAAAGCATTAAAGATTGCTTTTCTGAATTTTTTTCGTGCTTTGAGGATAATTTGTAAGCTCCAAAGCATTATTTTATCGGCGGCGATGGAATGCCTCCGCAAGCAAAATACAATACAGGTCAAAAGATGTATTATTTAATTGCGGTGATTTTTGGTTTTTTATTAACCGTCACAGGCTTTGCACTTTGGTTTGATTGGTTTACGGGGGCGGCAAGTTTATTTATGCTAGTTGTACATGATCTATCGGCCTTGGTTATCACGCTTTTCTTTGGCGTCCATATTTATCTGACGATCTTTCATCCGCATGAACGGGCTTCCTTTAATGCGATGGTTACCGGGTATATGGAAGCGGATTATGCAGCACGCCATCATGAAGTTTGGTACAATGAAGTAAAAGATCAACCAGAAAATAATAGCAAGCATCCGCCGCACAAGGAACAAAAGTCTTATCCGCTAAATTTTTAAATGGAAGAAAAACGAACCGTCCAAAATGGGCGATTCGTTTTTTGAATAGGATCGACATGGTCTTTTTTCTATTCTGTACAATTCCTGACTTACTTATCCTCTTTTTTCAATTTTACCGTCTGCGTAGCGGGCAAACCTTCCTGAATCACGCTCATTCACAGGATCAAGCCGTCCCCATTGCCAGCCTCCAAATTGTGTTCTCCGATATTCACTGAAAGCATTCCGAATTTCCTGTTCTGTTGTCATCACAAATGGTCCATAAGACACGACCGGTTCTTGAATCGGTTCGCCTTCGAGAACCAGAAAATACCCGGTTTCCGCTCCGTTTGTTACTTCAATTTCTTGGTCTCCTGTCAGTTTTACACGGTGGGAAGGGGAAATCAATTTTCCGTCAATACTCAGTTCTTTTCCTTTATAAAAATAAACATTCCTGTTCAGTGTTTTCGAAACAGCCGGCAGTGTGAAAGAGGCATTTGGCTCCATTTGAATTAAATAAATTCCGACATGATGGTCTGGATCACTTGCCCAGGAAGCGGAGGTTGGTTTTAAACTAGTTTTTCCTTGTAAATTTCCTGCAATTAGCCTTACATTCGTTTTCTTTCCATTGGAATCCATTTTCTGTACTTCTGGAATATCTTCCGCCCACAGCATCTTATATTCAGGCTCTGCAAATTTATTCTTTGCTTCAAGGTTAAGCCAAATTTGGAAAAGTTCGAGCGGGTTGTTTTGATCCGCATGGACAAGCGGGAACATTTCGGTATGCTGACAGCCCTTTCCGGTTGTAAGCCATTGTACGTCTCCATTTCCATAGCGACCTCTTGTACCGCTTGAATCAAAGTGATCCACAAATCCTTCGAGAACAATGGTTACTGTTTCAAACCCACAGTGGGGATGGGCGGGAAAACCTGGAACAGTTGTCCCGTGATACATTCGAAAACCATCGCGCAACGTAAAATCTTCACCTAGATTCCGTCCTTCGAGAGATGTACTCGGACCTTGATCTTCGTTTCCGGGTGGATACAGATCATGATGGTACATCGTGATAATGAACGGATCTTCGGTTTGCCATTGAAAACCTAATTTTTGAATTCCAAGTATTTTGTTGTTCTCCATGATTGTTCTCCTTTGTTTAAGGTGTGCCATTTTTACCAAAGCTAGCCGCATCACAGCATGATTAAATCTTGAGTTAGAATATCTTGAATACGAGACAATAATAAATCTAAAAAATTTTTATGTCAATATTTATCTCATTATTAGAGGGTTCAATCTGCCTGAAATCCCCAGTTTGCTGTAAAATGATTTCAACTAAACCATTCCAATCAAAAAATAAACAATGCAGCAACAATGTATAAACCGCTTGCAATCGCAGCCCCAATCACCGAAATCTTCAATTTATAGCGGGCATAATCGACAAGAACGAGATCAAGAATAGAAGCCGTTGTGATCGTTGTATCGCCTAATGGGGAAGCTAGTGCCCCAAATGCGCCACTAGCAAAAACAGCACCGACGGTTAACGGGATCGATGCTCCAGTTGAAACAGCGAGTGATATTCCTAATGGCATGAATAGCCCCCAAGTTCCCCACGAAGAACCAAGAAAATAGCTAATAAACGCACCAAGCAGAAAGATCGCTACCGGAGTTAAATAGGCTGGCAAGAACGTGCCCAACGTTAACCGAATGAATGTTGAAAAACCAAGCTCTTCCGCTGATAGAGTCATCGACCAAATGAGAACCAAGAGACTGATAGCTTCCATCATTTGGTTTCCTCCATCAAAAAAATGGTAAAGAAGTTCGCCTAATGGTTGTTGGCGGATGATGTAAAAAATACACGTTAAAATTATGGTGATGAAAACAGCTAACAGCATGACGAAGGTTGCATCTGCAAGTGAAAATGCTTTAGCCAGTGTTACAGCTCCTTTTGCAGTGCCATTTTGCCACAATAGATAAAATGTAAGCCCAAGAAGCAATAAAACAGGGAAAATTAAATTCCACGGTTGTGCTTTTACCATGGATAATTCCCGCCGAATTCCACTTCGATGCAGTTCATTCTCAGCTTGTTCCAACTGCGGGTGATCGCTTGGCTCACTTGTTTTGTTCGCAGATGCCACATAGGTACGGATCACACCAATTGCTAACATCACGATGGCAAAAAAATTGAACAACAGGCTAAGCAAGAATACTTGATACGGAGACATTCCAACGTGAAGCTTTTGCAGACTGCCGCCTACCAGCGATACCATGAAGCCGACAAATGCGGTCGCTACGGGCAATAGAACTATTACTGATTCAGTAGAAATATCCATTGTCAGGCCGACTTTTTGCTTTGGTACGTTTATTTTCTTGATCAATGATTTTACAACCGGTCCAATCATCATAATTCGAAACATTGGCATCATGAACGTAAAAGGGAGCGTCAGCCAGATGAAGCCCAAAAGTCCGCGTTCAGTCTGGATCTTTGTTCCTATCCATTCAGAAAAACCTTTAATTCCGCCAGAAATGTTCATCATGCCAACAAGCCCGCCAAAAAGATAGAGAAACGCAATGATTTTAATATTATTACCATTGGACAAGGTTGCAACGATGTAGGAAACCGATTGGTAAATTCCATCTAAAATGTTCCCTTTAACAAGCAATGAACCTGCTAGTAAACCGAGCACAAGGCCGGGCAAAATATTTTTTAGGCAAATGGCCATCGAAATCA
>JAKACS010000589.1 GCA_021821235.1 Bacillota bacterium | reverse complement strand
CAAAACTTGCTTGGAAAACGGGTTGACTATTCCGGCCGATCGGTTATCGTTGTTGGACCGAATTTAAAAATGTACCAGTGCGGACTTCCAAAAGAAATGGCAATCGAACTATTCAAGCCGTTTGTGATGAAAGAACTTGTTGAAAAAGGATTAGCACATAACATTAAATCGGCTAAGCGAAAAATTGAACGGTTATCACCGGAAGTTTGGGATGTGCTTGAAGATGTTATTAAGGAGCATCCGGTTCTGTTAAACCGTGCCCCTACATTGCATAGATTAGGAATTCAGGCGTTTGAGCCGACGATTGTTGAAGGCCGTGCAATCCGTCTGCATCCACTCGTATGTACAGCGTACAATGCAGACTTTGACGGCGACCAAATGGCGGTTCACGTTCCGCTCTCTGCAGAGGCTCAGGCGGAAGCTCGTCTGTTAATGCTTGCGGCCCAGAACATCTTGAATCCAAAAGACGGAAAGCCAGTTGTTACGCCTTCCCAAGACATGGTATTAGGAAACTACTACCTTACACTGGAAAGAGAAGGTGCCGTTGGCGAAGGTATGATTTTCAAAGATATTAACGAGGCATTGCTTGCATATCAAAACGGTTATGCCCACTTCCATACCCGCATTGGTGTTCATGCTGGTTCACTAAAGAATGAAACGTTTACAGAAGAACAAAATAATAAATTATTAATTACGACAGTTGGTAAATTGATTTTTAATGAGATTTTGCCGAAATCTTTCCCGTATATTAACGAACCAACAAGGGACAATTTGGAAGTGGAAACTCCCGAAAAATACTTTGTCAATAAAGGGGAAGACGTTGCGGCTCGCATTAAATCGATGCCGCTCGTTGATCCGTTTAAAAAGAAAATTCTTGGGAATATCATTGCCGAGGTGTTTAAACGGTTTAAAATTACCGAAACATCGAAAATGCTTGACCGGATGAAAGATCTTGGATTTCAGTATTCGACTAAAGCCGGCATCACTGTTGGTGTAGCGGACATCGTTGTTCTTGGTGAAAAACAAGAAATATTGAAAGAAGCTCAACACAAAGTAGATAATGTAATGAAACAGTTCAGACGTGGTTTAATTACCGAAGATGAACGGTATGATCGGGTTATCTCAATCTGGAGCCAGGCGAAGGATACGATTCAAGGAAAGCTAATGAAATCCTTGAATAAGACAAATCCAATCTTCATGATGAGTGATTCGGGAGCTCGTGGTAATGCCTCTAACTTTACTCAGCTCGCTGGAATGCGCGGCTTAATGGCTAACCCAGCTGGACGGATTATTGAATTGCCAATCAGATCGAGTTTCCGTGAAGGTTTAACGGTATTGGAGTACTTTATCTCTACACACGGTGCCCGTAAAGGTCTTGCTGATACGGCACTTAAAACAGCTGACTCTGGTTACTTGACCCGCCGTCTAGTCGATGTTGCCCAAGATGTCATTGTCCGTGAAGACGATTGTGGAACGGATCGTGGCTTGCTTATTCGGGCACTGAAAGACGGAACGGAAATTATTGAATCATTAGAAGAACGATTAATTGGCCGCCATGCCCGCAGAAATATTCGCCATCCGGAAACAAACGAAGTGATCGTACCTGAAAATGGGTTGATTACAGAAGATTTGGCGGCAACGATTGTTGAAGCGGGGATTGAAGAAGTAAATATCCGCTCTGCCTTTACATGTAATACTCGTCATGGCGTATGTAAAAAATGTTATGGACGCAACTTGGCAACCGGACAGGAAGTTGAAGTGGGTGAAGCAGTTGGAATTATAGCCGCTCAATCCATTGGTGAGCCTGGTACACAGTTAACAATGCGTACCTTCCATACAGGGGGAGTTGCCGGAGACGATATCACCCAGGGTCTTCCGCGGATTCAGGAAATTTTTGAAGCGCGGAATCCGAAAGGCCAAGCAGTTATTTCGGAAATCGATGGGGTTGTTGTTGGAATCAACGAAGGGCGCGATCGTCAACATGAGATCATTGTCCAAGGTGAAGTTGAATCAAGGACGTATACAGCTCCGTACACTTCACGCCTGAAAGTGGTTGTTAATGATCGTGTCGAGCGTGGCCAGGAACTAACTGAAGGTTCAATTGACCCGAAAGAGCTCATCAAGGTAAAAGACGTTAACGCTGTTCAAGAGTACCTGCTCCGCGAAGTGCAAAAAGTATATCGGATGCAAGGGGTAGAAATTGGCGACAAGCATATTGAAGTAATGGTACGGCAAATGCTCCGCAAAGTCCGAGTTATCGATGCTGGTGAAACAGACGTTCTCCCTGGAACACTGCTTGATATTCACCAATTTACTGATGCAAACGAAAGAGCTTTGCTTGAAGGAAGAATACCGGCAACAGGCCGTCCTGTCCTACTAGGTATCACGAAAGCGTCACTCGAAACGGATTCTTTCTTATCTGCAGCATCGTTCCAAGAAACGACACGTGTTCTAACAGATGCAGCGATCAAAGGAAAACGAGACGAATTGCTGGGCTTGAAAGAAAATGTCATCATCGGAAAACTGGTTCCTGCTGGAACGGGTATGCAGCGATACCGGAAAGTAGATCCAGTTTTAAGGGACACTACTTCTGAAGAACCTGTAACAATTGATTGATGTACGGCGGTGCTTGCTGAGATCAGCAGGCGCCGCATTTTAAAGATGGTTGTTCTGTTTTTATTAAATCTTTTGTTGACATTAATAAATGAAAATGGTAATATATCAAAGGTGCTCCTATTCACCTGATACTTTGGAGGATATGGTACATGTCTTATGAAAAAGTATTACAGGCTAGTAATGTTATTATAGGAACAAAACAAACAGTAAGAGCATTAAAGGATGGAAAAGTTCAAGAGCTTGTCGTAGCAACGGATGCCGATCCAAAAGTTACGAATAGGATAATCCAAAAGGCAAAAGAACTGGAAGTCCTTGTTACTTATGTTGATTCCATGAAAAAACTCGGAAGAGCCTGCGGAATCGAAGTTGGTGCTTCAGCTGTTGCTATTATTCGTTAAAAACTGTTTTTGTAGATAAGGGTCTGCAAAAACTTTGTTTTTGCAAAAAAATGAACCACCTGGATGTGTGGGCTTATAAAAAATGAAAGGAGGAAAAAACATGCCTACAATTAACCAATTAGTGCGCAAACCTCGTCAATCAAAAGAGGAAAAGTCAAAATCACCAGCACTTAACAAAGGTTATAATAGCTTTAAAAAG